>CAUQOI010000157.1:0-2522 GCA_963519525.1 uncultured Campylobacter sp. | reverse complement strand
CGCGTGGTGCTTTTCGACACGCTCGTTAAAAAACTAAGCCTAGAGGAGATAATCGCCGTTTTGGGGCATGAGCTGGGGCACTTTAAGCACAAAGATATCCTAAAAATGATAGCTCTAAGCGCGGTTATGCTTTTTGCGATGTTTTTTATATTCGGCAACATCCCTGACGCGGTGTATCAAGCACTTGGGCTTCATAGCGGAGGCGGCGGAGTGATCGTGTTTTTGCTGCTTTTTTCGCCGATTTTCGGGTTTTTATTTTCGCCGGTGAGCTCGTATTTTAGCCGCGCGAACGAATTTGGCGCCGATAGATTCGCTGGCGAGGTCTCAAACAAAGCCGACATGATAAGCGCGCTAAAAAAACTAGGCAGCGAAAACAAGGCCTTCCCGAAGGCTCATCCGCTCTACGCGTTCGTCTATCACTCGCACCCAAGCCTCTTTGAGCGTATAAACGAGCTGGAAAATGACGGTAAATGACGCGCTAAAGGCCTCCTCATCTCAGATCGCGCCTGCGTGTGAGATAAGCGGCGCAAATCCGGCGCGCGTAGCCAAGGCGCTTTTGATGCGGCATCTTGGCGTAAAAATCGAGTGGATATTTTTAAATTTAAACCGCGAGCTAGAGGATGCGGACGGATATTTTGCGCTTGCAAAGCGCTTCGCAAATCACGAGCCGCTTGAATATATCACGGGCGAGGCGGGCTTTTATGGACTTACTTTTAACGTAAAAAAAGGCGTCTTGATTCCGCGTCCCGAGACTGAAATTTTAGTCGAAAAATCGCTTGAAATTTTATCAAATTTACCCGCGCGAAAGGGGCCGCCCCTAGTCGCCGAGATCGGAGCGGGAAGCGGGATAATCAGTATCTGTCTCGCGCTAAATTCAAACGCTAAAATCATAGCCTCCGATATCAGCGACGAAGCGCTAAATTTGGCTCGCGAGAACGCCGCGAAATTTGGCGTAGAGGATAGGATAGAGTTCGTAAAATGCGCGTATCTAGATCAAATTTGCGGACGGTTTGACCTGCTCGTTTCAAACCCGCCTTATATCGCGCGGGATTACGGGCTTGATAAATTCGTACTAAACGAGCCGCACGAGGCGCTATTTGGCGGCGCAAAAGGCGATGAAATTTTAAAAAATATCGTGCTTCTTGCGCGAAATCGCGGCGTAAAATACCTAGCCTGCGAGATGGGCTACGATCAGCGAGAAAGCATGCAAAACGCACTTAAATTTAACGGCTTTAAGGCTGAGTTTTACAAGGATTTAGCCGGATTTGACCGCGGATTCGTCGCGCGAAATATATTTGCAAGTTTTTAAATTTTCGCGCGGTTTGGGCTTTTGCGATAAACCAAATTTGACCGAGCTTGCGTCAAATTTTGGGCTCGCAAATTTCCGTGCTTCTAACTCAAATTTAGCGAATTTTAAATGCTATAACCCTAAAATGCGTGCGGTAAAATCAAAAAAAAGGAAAAATATGAAAAGCGTTTATTTTTTGCTCCTTGGCGCGCTCATCGGCACGGAGCTAGCTCTGGGCGCTCTAGTCGCGCCCACGATTTTTTATCCGCAGAGCATCCTTGGCGACGGCGTACTTACGCATTTTCAAAGCGGCAAACTGATGGCTACGATATTTGTTAAATTTAACTACGCCTTGCTAGCTGTTAGCGTCCTGATCGCGCTTTGCGAGCTTGCATCGTTTAGATCCAGCGTCAAATTCGCCGCTAAATTTAGCATGGCTATGCTTTGCGCGATAAATTTAGCCCTCGCGCTCTCGTTTGCGTTTTACTTCACGCCTTACATCATGGACGCGCAGACCGCTGGCGAGGCGGCGACGCAGACGGCCGAGTTTGCGCAGATGCACGCGGCTAGCGAGTGGACGATGAAGCTGATGCTGTTTGCGCAGCTTGCTTTGTTTTTTATCAAATTTAAAACCGCAGAAAAATGAGCGCAAAGCCCGACATCCAAATTTTAACCGATTTTCTCTCTGATTACACGACGGCGATGGTGAGCGCGGGCACCTACACCGCGCGCGTCGAGAAGTGCGTAGACCGCGTCGCTAGGCGCTACGGATACGACGTTAGCGTGACGATTTTCGTGAAGTATTTTACGATTAGCGTCATGGACTCGGCCGACAACTCCCTGCGCCGAACTTACGTAAAAAAGATCCCGCTGGGACAGGTAAGCTTTAACCGTATTTCCGAGCTTTCGTCGCTTAGCTGGCGGATTTTGGATGAAAATTTGAGCTTAGACGAGGCCAAAGAGCAGTTTGAGGGCGTCATGCGCATCGGGGCGAATAAATTTGCAAGTTCGCTTATTTTAATAAGCCTTGCAAATGCGGCGTTTTGCAGACTTTTTGGCGGCGACGCGGGCTCTGTCGTATGCGTATTTTTTGCGACGCTCGTGGGTTATAGCCTTAGATTTGCGCTTGCTAAAATTGGCGTAAATTTAAAAATCCAGTACGTCCTAGTCTCGTTCGTGGTCTCTTTTATCGCCTATCTTGGCGTATTTTACGGCTTTACGCACACTAGCGACG
>CAUQOI010000156.1:0-2532 GCA_963519525.1 uncultured Campylobacter sp. | reverse complement strand
ATTCGCAAAGCAAAATCTGCCGCGTCTAGCGAAAAAATATCGCGCCTTATTTTTGTTTTTATAAAATTTGCACGGCTATTTGACAATATTGCCGCTTATTAAATTTTACAATCTGCAAATTTAAAATTTTTTATCTGTCTTTTTTGCGCTAAATTTTGCAATTCGTCAAATTTAGACTCGAATTTTTAACTTGCTTAAAATTTGACGTTTACCGCTCAAATTTCAGCGATACGAACCGCGCCGAATTTTCACGCCGATACGGTCAAACGCTTTCGTATTAAATTTAAACCGCTCAAATTTAAAAATAGAAATTTAAAGCCGCGAATTTTAAAATTTACGCTCAAATTTCAACCCAAATTTTACTTAATCCTTTTTTATTTTTTCTAAAATCTCTTTCGCGACTTGCTCTAGCCCTTTGCCCTCGACGTCGATTGTGAGATCGGCGACGCTTTTATACATCTTTTTTCTCTCGTCAAAAAGTTTTTTAGCCGCGTTTAGATCGCGCAAAAGCGGGCGTTTGGCGTAGTGCATCTGCGCTTCGCCGCTTTCATCTATTCGCTTTAATATCGCCTCGAAACTTGATTTTAGATAGATGATTTTGCCGATTTTTTTAAGGCCTTTAACTTTTGCAAAGCCGCCGCCAGCCGCGATCACCGAGGATTTTACGTTTTTAGATAGCTTTTTAGCGAGTTTTGCCTCGCATTTTCTAAAATACTCTTCGCCCTTAGTCTCGAAAATTTCTCTGACTTTTAAATTTTGCTCGCTTTCGATCAGTTCGTCGGTGTCTAAAAACAGCTTGCCCGTTTTTTTTGCGATATACCTTGCTACCGTGCCTTTACCGACACCCATAAAGCCGATGAAAACTAAATTTTTACTCACTTTTTCCCTCGTTTTCCTCGTCCCCGCCGCTGCGATTTTTCGGGATCAACACGATTGGGGTGCCCGATAGCTCGAATTTCTCGCGCAGTTTGTTTGTTAGGTAGCGTTTGTAGCTAAAGTGCAGGGCGCGCGGACGGTTCATCACGAGCGCGATTTTAGGCGGTGCGAAACCAAACTGCACCGCGTAGTAAATTTTCACGCTTTTTCCCTTTTCGCGCGGTATAGGGTGCGCTTTTACCGCCTCTTCGATGGCTTCGTTTAGCCTTGCAGTTTGGATTTTTTGCGTGTAGTTTTTATAAACTTCTAAGATCAGCGGGTAAATTTTATGCACCCTTTTACCGCCTAGAGCCGAAACGCTGATGATCGGCGCGTAGGCGAGAAATTTGAATTTATCCCTGATCTCGCGGCTAAATTTATCAAAATCTTCCTCGCTTTTGTCCCATTTGTTTAGCACGATGATGACGCCGAGCTCAAATTTAGCCGCAAGGCCTGCTATACGCTCGTCAAGCTCGGTTAGCGGTTCGGAGCTATCAAGCACCAAAAGCGCGATGTCGGCGAGCTCGAGCGCGGACTCGGTACGGTTTAGAGCGTATCTTTCGATGCCTTCTATCTTGCCGCGTTTTCTGATGCCCGCGGTATCGACGAACTCAAAAACCCTATCCTCATAGACGAAAGTCTCGTTTACAGGATCTATCGTCGTGCCGGCTATGTCGCTCACGACTGCGCGAGATTCTTTTACGAGTGCGTTTAGAAGCGAGCTTTTGCCGACGTTTACCCGTCCGATGATGCCTACTTGGATATTTTTGCGTTCATAATCCTCGCGAGCCGATATCTCCCTAACCACCTCGCCGTCGTCGCCGAAATTTTCTAAAAACTCGTCCAAATCCTCGCCCGTATCGGGGCGGATCTCGTCTTTTAGCTGTTTATAGATCCAGTCCGCTAGCTCGTCGATGCCCGCGTTGTGGCTGACTGAGATAGCAAAGCTCGTTTTTGCGCCGAAATTTGCAAACTCGTAGCTTCGCAGCTCGTCTTTTTTGCTATCGACTTTATTGATTACGAGCGCGGTCGGTAAATTTAGCTTTAAAAGCGCGTAGTATAGGGCTTTATCCTCGTCGCTAGGCATCATTTTGCCGTCAACCATAAAGATGATTGCGTCCGAGCTTCTAGCTTCGGCTAGGGTTTTTGCCTTGACATTTTTAAAAAGCTCGCTACTATCGTCTAGCCCGCCGCTGTCGATCAAAACGCAGCTTTTGTCGTAAATTTCTATAATCGTTTTGTTTGTATCTCGCGTCGTACCGCTAACGTCGCTGGTGATGGCTATACGTCTGCCGGCTAGGCGGTTAAAGAGCGAGCTTTTGCCGACGTTTGGCTTGCCGACTAAAATTATCTTTTGCAAAATTTGTCCTTTTTATGATGCCTGATTATACAAATTTTTCACTTATACAAAGTATAAAATGCGGCTTAAAATAGCATAATACAAAGCTCTTTGTTCTTTCGTCAAAGAGCTTTTGGAGTAAAATTTGAGATCAAACCTTAAATTTGTCTAGACTGTTGTTTAGAGTTTCGGTCATTTTGCTTAGATGTTCGGCGGCTGCCGCTATCTCCTCGATGCTTTTTGCATTTTGAGAAGAGATGTCGTTTATGTTATGTTTA
>CAUQOI010000155.1:0-2685 GCA_963519525.1 uncultured Campylobacter sp. | reverse complement strand
TCTTTTTTCATCATGACTCCCTTATCTTTGCTAAGATCTGTAAAACATAGATCTCTTTAATCGGCTTATGGTACGGTATGACTACCGTGTCGCCGCCTTTTTTAAATTTATGGTGCGAGCCTTTAACGTGATCTAATTCGTATCCGTGATTTAGTAGCAGGCGCTTAACGTCGTCAAAGCTTGCATTTTTCGGATTATTTTCAAGTTTTTTGATTAATTTATCAAGACTCGACACGCCGCCCCTTTTTATGTTTTATACTTACTATTATACATACTATTTTTTATAGGATGCTTAATAGCCATATAGTAAACTTGTTATTAATCCTAAATATTTTTAAATTTTATCCGATATACAAACAAGGCTTTTAAAAGGATTTAAATGATAAACAGTTCAAACAATGTCTCGTTTTTAAAGCTACCAGATATAGATATCGCCAGAGTAAATAAAACCCAATCTTTAAAAGAGACCGTCAAGGTTGGCGACGAAAGTATTACTTCGGCGGAATACCTCAATAGGCAAGCGCAAATCGAGTATAGAGCAAAAGACTTTTTAAGGGCTCAGTCAAGTGGCATCATCTCAAAGCTACGCGTAAATAACGTTATGGATATTAGCGATAGCAACTCTTTAAACAAGGGCGAATTTAATATTAACAATCTGCTTGGTAGAAACAGCGGCTTAGATTATCATTACAGCTCGTCTCCTACCTTGACGGGAGACTTTGCCAGATATGATTTTACGTATCTTGGCTCAAGGTACTCGGTCAATCAAGAACAAAGAATAGATAGCGTAATAAACGATCATAATGCGTTAAAAGAGATAAAGCAAAAATACGGGGTCGATACCTCAAATGCCTATCTCAAGGGTTCTCTTAGGGGCGAGAGATATTTTCAAGGTATAAATGCGGATCCTCACTCGATCAATATGTCTTTTATAGATCAAAGCGGATATCTCGAGAATACCAAATCATCAAATTTAAACTCTTACGCATCTTCAAATACCCTGCATACTAAATACGGCGACGTAGAGGTATTTTTAGATCTATACGGCGATAACGATAAGTTGGGCATTGGAAAACTCACCAGCAATGCTTTGCTTTTTAACTTCGACAGTAACGGCGACGGAATTTTAAATAGCTCCGATAAGCTATTCTCAAAGCTCAAGGTTAGAGGACACGATAAGGACGGCAACGAAAAGATAGCAAATTTAAGCGACGTAGTATCGGATATCGATTTGACTAAATTTATAAATTCAGATGTCGTTAACTGGAATCAAAAAAGAAGAGATATCATCAACTCCGAATCTCTTGCTAATAATGATATGAGAAATTTCGTAGATACTACAAATATAGATCATAGGATATCTTACTACTCTTCAAACCCCTACACCGTATTTGCACCAGAAAGCAGATACAAAAAGATAGAAAGCGACGGCGTCAAAAATTTCTTTGATGCATACGCCGATAAAGACGGCTGGGTAGACCTAAGAAACAATAACGTATTTAATAAAAATAGCCTATTTAACAACTTTGCCTATGAAAAGGTTGGATTTGACGGAAAGCTAAAGCTTAGTGAATTTAATCCCATAATAAATTCAGACGCCCCGAGAGACGAAAATTTCTCCTATAACGGATATCAAAGAGATAGTTTTATGAAATTTTATAGAGACTACGAAAAAGAATCCACTGCTCACGCAAAAGACGTAGAGTGGCTATCAAAAAATCTAAAAGAGTATAACGTAGAAAATGCAGATGAGCTAATATCAAAATTATCGCAGAGTAAGTCCGCCTATATGGTAGCTATGGAAAATGAATTTGAGGTTGCTACCGGACTAAAATTTAGCGAGGAGAATTTAGAAAAAGTTAGGCGTGCTTTTGAAACCGATATCGATAGGGCGGCGTCATCATTACGAGACAGCGATAGCGTAATAGCTATGAAGCTAAACGATAACGGATCTATAACCTTAAAATTTGATAGCGGTAGAGAAATAGAAGTAACAGAGCTATACTCAGATACTGGTAAGCTTTTAGGAGATAAAACCAGAAGGGCAAGCCTAAATTTAGAAACTAAAGCCATGAGCGACATCGAGCTTGGCTCTATAAGCTTTAATAATATAGGCATACTAGATACCGACGGCAAATATAAGACGCTCCAGGAAATAGGAGCTAGCGCTATAAAATCCTTTTCTACCAAGCATGGAAAACAGTTTTTGATATACCTAGGAGATAATAAAACCCTAACGGCAAAGGATCTATACAATATTTCGTTTTTAAATAACGAGCTTGGCAAGGGCGCTAATGTGGGTGAGAACGATAGATTCTATAAGAAGATAGATGTAAGGGTTTAGGAATAGGGCCAGATAGCTAGCCTATTTGTTTATATGTTTGGCTATCAAATTTCTAGGCACTTGATTTTTGCTGACGTCTTTTTCTTTAGCCTCTTTGGTTAAAAGCTCCATCTCATTACCCAGTAGATACGTCGCCGCCTGATAAGTAGGCGGATTTTCCGAGAAAACATATGAAAGATATTAAGCTGAGTCTAAACACACAAAAGGTATAAGTATAAATTTAGAGATCTATCGTCAGAGAAAATGTCAGCCGTTAAAAAGGGCGCGATATAATGACGATAAATATAAGGAGCAAGAAATGATAACTTCAATAAATATCCAAACCGCAAACCATAGCATTA
>CAUQOI010000154.1:0-2686 GCA_963519525.1 uncultured Campylobacter sp. | reverse complement strand
ATAGCTGACTGCTTAACGTTTGGTATGATTGCGGGAGAGAATATAGGCTAATTTGAGGCGTCTTTCGGACGCTTTTTGCGGGTTTCGTTAAAATTTGACTCGATAGGCTACATGCCTT
Organism: uncultured Campylobacter sp.; assembly: GCA_963519525.1. GTDB lineage: Bacteria > Campylobacterota > Campylobacteria > Campylobacterales > Campylobacteraceae > Campylobacter_A. The sequence goes on along the minus strand of CAUQOI010000154.1, from coordinate 2,568 downwards.
ATCTTCGTCAAATTTTAACTTCTTCTGCTTGCAGTTGCGAGCTTGCGAAGCAGAAAACCCCAAAAATCGCCTCGAAATACTTGCAAATTGTTGCATTGCAGATTAAATTTGATCTGCAATGCTTTTTAAATTTAAAGCATAAAATTTCCAAAATTAAAAAATCAAATTTTGCTGTGTAAAATTTGATTCCACGTCATCTTTCTTAACTTAAATTTCGCTACAATCTTTCAAATTTTATCAAAACTAGGAGCTAAATTTGCAAAGTACTCAAAAACCTAAAATCCGCTGCGACTGGGCGGAGAAAAGCGATCTGGAGCGCGTATATCACGACGAGGAGTGGGGCAAGCTCGTAAAGGACGATGCGAAATTTTTTGAGCTCATCGTGCTGGAGGGCTTTCAAGCGGGCATCTCGTGGCATGCGGTGCTGCTTAAGCGCGAGGCGATGCGGGCGGCATTTGACGGATTTGACGCGCATAAAATTTCGCTCTACGGCGAGGAACAGACGGCGAAATTTATGCAAAATCCTGCACTAATCAGAAACCGCCTGAAGCTAAACTCGCTCGCCGCAAACGCCCGCGCATTTTTCGCCGTCGTAAGCGAGTTTGGCAGCTTTTACGACTATCTTTGGGGCTATCTGCTGCCTAAATTTGATCCAAAATTTGACGGCAAGCCCATCGTAAATCACTATGAAAACATAAAGCAGATCCCAGCTACCACGCCGCTTGCGGACTTCGTCGCAAAAGAGATGAAAAAGCGCGGGTTTAAATTTCTGGGACCCACGAGCGTCTATGCGTTTTTGCAAAGCGCGGGCGTAGTGGACGATCATATGGACGCTTGCTTTTGCAAAGGAGGCAAGTGATGCTCGCGCAGAAGCGAGTTTTTAGCTACATCGAGGAGAAATTCGGCGCGCAGGGCGAGCGAGTATTTGACAAGCACCCGGAATTTGCCGTGTTTCGCCACGCAAAAAACCGAAAATGGTTCGCCGTTTTTATGCGCGTGGACGGTGGCAAGCTGGGGCTTAAAAGCGCAGAGGCGCTTGAAATACTAAATCTAAAATGCAAGCCCGATCTCGCGGCGATTTTGCGTGACGGCGATCAAATTTTGCCCGCCTATCATATGAATAAAAAGCACTGGATCAGCGTAAATTTAAGCTCTAAAATCGCGCCCGAGCTGGATCAGCGTAAATTTAAGCTCTAAAATCGCGCCCGAGCAGGTGGAGGATCTGATCGATCTTAGCTTTGAGCTTACAAGATAGCTGCGTAAAATTTGTGGTAGCGGGGTTTGCGCCGCAAAATCGGTTTTTTAGCTTTCGTCTGATAAAATGCGGGTCAAATTTAAAATCAAGGAGAAAAAATGAAATTTAGCGGAAAAAACGTGCTAATCACCGGCGCAAGCCGCGGTATCGGCGCGCAGATAGCCAAAACTCTAGCGCAAATGAGACTAAAAGTCTGGATAAACTATCGCTCAAAGCCCGAAATCGCCGATGCATTGCAAGCTGAGATCGTAGCAAACGGCGGACAGGCTGCGGTAGTTAAATTTGACGCGACGGACGAGGATGAGTTTGTAAAAGCGATAAATTTGATCGCGGACGCCGACGGCGAGCTAAGCTACCTCGTAAATAACGCCGGTATCACGAACGATAAGCTCGCGCTTCGCATGAAGACTGAGGATTTTACTGGCGTGATAGGCGCAAATTTGACCTCGGCTTTTATCGGATGCCGCGAGGCGCTAAAAGTAATGAGCAAAAAACGCTTCGGCGCCGTCGTAAACGTAGCCTCGATCGTGGGCGAGATGGGCAACGCGGGGCAAGCCAACTACGCTGCGAGTAAGGGCGGAATGATTGCAATGAACAAAAGCTTTGCCAAAGAGGGCGCGGCGAGAAATATCCGCTTTAACTGCGTAACTCCGGGCTTTATCGAGACGGATATGACGAGCGAGCTAAGCGACGAGATCAAAAAAACTTACAGCGACAACATCCCGCTAAAGCGATTCGGAAGCGCTAGCGAAGTGGCCGAAGCCGTGGCGTTTTTGCTAAGCGATCACGCTAGCTACGTGACGGGCGAGACGCTAAAGATCAACGGCGGACTATATATGTAAGCGCGTAAATTTTACGTTTTTTCGAAAGTTTAAGCTAAAATATATTAAAATCACGAAATTTTTATTTTTAGGAGAAGAAAATGGCAATATTTGATGACGTAAGAGACGTAGTAGTCGAGCAACTAAGCGTGGCTCCGGATGCGGTAAAACTTGAGTCTAAGATTATCGAGGATCTAGGCGCAGACTCGCTTGACGTAGTCGAGCTAGTTATGGCTCTTGAGGAGAAATTTGAGGTAGAGATACCTGATAGCGACGCTGAAAAGCTGATCACTATAAACGACGTCGTAAGCTACATCGAGAAACTAAACAAATAAGTTTTTTAAGGAGAGATCTTGAAAAGAGTCGTAGTAACCGGGATTGGGATGATCAACGCTTTAGGGCTCGACAAAGATAGTTCATTTAAGGCTATCTGCGAAGGTAAAACCGGCGTAAAAAAGATAACCTCTTTTGACGCGAGCGATTTTCCAGTTC
>CAUQOI010000153.1:0-2734 GCA_963519525.1 uncultured Campylobacter sp. | reverse complement strand
CGCTTAGAGGCTGGCGCTGCTGATGCGAGATGGAGTTTATCATCTCGCCGACCAGCGCGGTTTTGGCGTGAGCTAGCACCGAGCGTCTATGCTCAAGCTCCTTTTTTTCTAGCTCCGCTTCGTGCGTGACGTCGGTGACCGCGAGGATAAATCCGTCAAATTTCACCCCGCCCTCAAGCACATTCGAGACGTTTAGCCTGAAGCATTTTTGGTCCTTTTTTACTATAAAATCTCTCGAGTTTAGCGGGCTATTTTTAGATTTTCAAAGCTTTTTAGCTCGCCGAGCCCCTGTGCCGCAGCGATCATCTCGTCAAATTTCGCTCCGTAAAAAACCTTGGGCGCTAGAGCGAAAATCCGCTCAAATTTTTTATTTATAAATTTTATGACGCCCTTTTTGTCTGCGTACAAAAGCCCCAAATTTAGCGTCTTAGCAAAAGCCCTGGCGACCTCGCTAGGCCCGCTTGCGTTACTCTTTGTAGCCCGCGATGTCAAGCCCAAAGCCTTTTAACGCGACGAAATCTTTGTTTTTATTCGCGCTTAAAAGCTCGATCCGGCTGACGCCTAGTTTGTGTAAAATTTGCGCGCCGATGCCGTAGTCCTTGACCTGCCCGCCGCACTTCTCCTCGCCTTGCAAAAACACCGCGACGCCGCCGTTTTTGGATAGGTACTCAAGCGACTCCAGCAGCTCGCCAAATTTATCCGAGCACAGTAGCTCCACGTCGCTTGAAATTTGATGAAATTTGACTGCGGTTTTGTCCTTTATCTCGCCGAAAACAAAGGCGTAGTGACGCTCGCCTTTGTGATCTAGGATCTCGCATTTTAGGGCGTCAAAGCCAGCTATCTTAGCCGCGCTTTTTTCTTTTATCTCGATTAGGCTTTCGTGTCTTAGGCGGTACTGCACGAGCTCGGAGACCGAGACCATATTTAGCCCGAATTTCTCGCAAAACTCCTCTAAATCGGGTCTGCGAGCCATATTTCCGTCCTCTTTTACGATCTCGCAGATTACGGCTGCTTGCGTTAGGCCGGCAAGCTTGCATAGATCAACCGAGCCTTCGGTGTGCCCCGTGCGGCTTAGTACGCCGCCTTTTTTAGCGATGAGCGGGAAAATATGTCCCGGGCGCACGAAATCCTGCGGCTTTGACATCGGATCGGCTGCCAGGCGGATCGTGACGTCGCGCTCGTAGGCGCTCACGCCCGTCGTCGTGTTTCTAGCGTCTATGGTGACTGTAAACGCCGTCTCGTGGCAGGACGTGTTTTTATCCACCATCAAATTTAGATCGAGGCGACGCGCGATCTCCTCGTTTAGCGCGAGACACAGCACGCCTTTTGCGTGAGTTATGGCGAAATTTACCTTTTGCATGTCGCTAAAGGTCGCCGCAAATACCAGATCGCCCTCGTTTTCGCGGTCTTCATCATCGACCATGACGACCATTTTGCCGTTTTTTATATCGTTTATGGCCTGCTCTACTCTATCCATCGTTATTCCTTGTTTAAAATTTTAGGACAATTATACATTTTTAGCTTTAAATTTAGGCTTTTGCGCAGGCTTTGCTTGAGATTTTACGGACTTTTAGACGTAGCCAGACGCGGCACAAACGAACTCTGGTTAAATTTAAACGAAGCGACCAGGCTTGTAAGTTTTTGTTTAATTTTTACGGATTTATCAAATTTGACCGATTTTGGGCATAACCCGCACCTTGAAAATGCTAATGTTCAGTTTAGCGATAATAATATGCGTAAGGTAAATTTTGCGCGTCGTTATTTTGGTTAAATTTGCCAAACCTTAAAAATACAAACGATTGGATTTGGGCTGTTTTTATGAAGGCGACCGAATTTGATCAAGCTCGCCGCCAACCGCATACCGTTTTGGAGCAAATTTGCCGACCTAAAAGTGCAGACACGCCTGTTTGACGTTACGCGAGCGGTAAATCATCTTAACATCCTACCTCGCGCCTTGCCCGCACGGTTTTATCACCCACTCCCAGACCGACAACTACGGTTGCGATACCGACACTTAAATCTGCTTTTTGAACAACCGCAAACACTCTTAAATAGTCGATTTTCTAATTTAATAAATTTTGTATCCATCGAATTTAACTTCCGTCTTCTTACGTTTTGTATTCTATTTGCATACAAAATTGCGACAAAGACGGAAGAATTTAAATTTGATAAATTTTACTGTTTTGGCTTGATTTGATATTTTGCGCCGAGCCTTGCAAATTCTTTAGCGAAAAATACGTTTAGATCGCGCAGGCTGTCGTCGTTCATTTGGATAAGTTTTAGGCGGCTTTTCTTGTAAATTTTGACTTTTTTGCTTTTTCTTTTTAGGTATTGCGGCGTCTCAAGTCCCCAAAATTCGATATAAATTTCGCTTTGCGTCAGGTAAAAATCGCTAACGACGCGCTCTTTGGTCGGCGCTTTTTTCTCGTAGATAAAATCTATGCCGCGGTAAAACAGCCAATTTGCCACGATGAGCTCGGCACGGCTTTTTACCGTATCGCCGCTATCGCTTTTGTACCTAGTTTGCTTGATTTTTTGCTTTTTAAATAGTTTTAAAAGCAGCAAAATAATTACGATCAGCAGCAAAACGATTAAAATTTTTGGTACGTCAAAACTCATAAGCAATTTTCTTTAATGCAAAATTTGATTTTTTGGAGTAAATGAAGGAAAAATTAGATTTGGTTGCGGAGGACGGATTTGAACCGCCGACCTTCGGGTTATGAGGATTATGCGC
>CAUQOI010000152.1:0-2817 GCA_963519525.1 uncultured Campylobacter sp. | reverse complement strand
AAGCGGATAAATCTCAAAAATCAGCTCAAATTTGACGAAAAACACAGATCGTGGCCGACCAAATCGGTCCGAGCTTAAAATTCCGCTATCCTCGCTTTTAAAAGCTTGCAGTCGCTATCGTTGCCGAATTTGCAACCCTCAGCGATGGACTCGAATTTTTCGTAAATTTCGATATTTTTTTCGTAGCTTTCAAAACCGAGCGCCCTGCAGCCGTCGTCGTTGCCAAGCTTGCAAGCGCGCGAATATCCGTCGTACGCGTCATAAACCGCAAACTCCACGCCCTGCGCGTGCTCGTAAACGTAGCCCAGAGCATAGCAGCCAAGCGCATTTTTCATATAGCACGAGGTGTCAAAAGCCTTGTGCGCGCTTGCTAGATCGCGCTCCGCGCCCAACCCCTCATGCATCATCCTGCCGTAGTTATAGCAGCCCGCACCGTCAAATTTCCTGCACGCTTTGGCGTATAAATTTACGGATTTTTTGAGATCGTTTTGAGATTCGTAGATGAGGCCGAGGTTGTTGCAAGCCGCTTCAGAGCCTAGCTCGCAGCCTTTTTCGTAGAGGCGAAATATTTTATTTTCATCTTTGGGGCCGAAAATTTCCTTGACGTTTAAAAGCGCCAGGTCAAAGCAGCCCGTGCCGTTTCCCAGTTCGCATGATTTTTCAAAGAAAAAATCGGCTTTTTCGTTGCTTTTCTCAGCTCCCAGCCCGCTAAAATGCATACTACCTAGCGCCGCGCAGCTCATCGCGTCGCCCTCCTCGCAAAGCGGCGATAAAATCTTAAAAGCAGCGTCATAATCGGCATTTTCAATAGCCTGTCTCGCGGCCGCCTCGCGCTTAGAAAATCGTTTCTTGTTCTGCGTTTGCTCGTTTTGCCCGCCAAGGCTGTCGATGCCTAGCCCAAAATTAGGATTTGAAGCCGTTAGCGCGCTAAAAAACGCCGCTAAAATCAATAAAATTTTCAAACCTTACTCCTTGTTTTTAATCTAGCCTTGTTTTGATAGCCAAATTTGCCCGTCAAATTTGACGAGGGGCGGGTAAATGCAAGCGTTCAAATTTAACCCAAACTCTGTTCGTCAAATTTAACGCCTAAGGACCAAATTTGCCGCCGTTTGCCGGGTGATCAAATTTACCCCGCCGACTAGATTTGCCCAAAACAAGCTAAATTTTATACTCGAACTCCTCGCTCGGAAAGGTCCTTTCTCTAACTTCGCAAGCATAGGCTTCTACCGCCGTTCGTACCAAATTTGCGCCGTCAAGGTATCGTTTGACGAATTTTGGCTTAAACTCGTCGAAAAACCCGAGCATATCGCTCCACACGAGCACCTGTCCGTCTACGTCGACACCCGCGCCGATACCGATAATAGGCATTTGCACGCTCTTTGCGATCTTTGCCGCAACCGGGCTTAGCGTGCCCTCGACCACGGCCGAAAACGCTCCAGCGCGCTCAAGCACCTTCGCCTCGTCGATCAAGCGCGCTTCGTCGGCCTCGCTGCGCCCTTTTATCTTGTAGCCGCCCTCGTTTCGTACAAACTGAGGCATGAGCCCGATGTGAGCCATCACGTTTATACCCTCGCCTACAAGCCTTTTTACGATAGGAGCGGCTTTTAGACCGCCTTCAAATTTGACCGCGTCCGCGCCGGCTTTGATAAGTTTAGTCGCGTTTTTTAGCGCGGATTTTTCGTCCTGATAGCTACCAAAGGGCATATCGGCAACGACGAAAGCGCGTTTTGAGCCCTGTAAAACGGCCTTAACGTGATAAAGTGCGTCGTTCATTTTAAGGCTAAGGGTGTCTTTTTTGCCGTTAAAGCTCATATTTAGACTGTCGCCTACCAAGATAATGTCGACGTAATCATCAAAAAGCTGCGCAAAAAGAGCGTCGTAAGCCGTGATCATAACGATAGGCTCTACACCCTTTTTGTTAATTATATCATAAATTGTAACTTTTTTGTCATTTTTTAACATAAATTTCATCCTTAAATTTAGGTATTTTATTTTTAATTTTATCAAAAAAATGATACAATCAGGCCAACAATTTTAAGGAAAATAAATGGGAATACTAAAAAGCCTCGAGATAGACTACTCTTACGATATTGTGGAGGAGTTTTTGTCGCATTACTCCTTGATGTGCGACCTGATGGAACCTCTCATCATCGGGCTGGCTAGAAACGATAGATATAACGCCAACATCAACGAGCTTTTTAGAATTTTTCACAACATCAAGTCCGCCTCGAGCTTTATGAAGCTCAATCCGATATTTAAACTAACGACATTGGCGGAGGAAATTTGCGGCGAGGCTAGAGAGCTACAAGGGCCCGCAAACGATGATTTTGTAGACTGGTTGCTTTTGGTGAGCGATCAGTTTGAAAAATACAAAAACGATATAGAAACCGATGCGGAGTTTTTCGGGGTTTTAGATGCAAATATCGTAAAAATCCCCCAAAAACTAGACGTTTGACAAAAAATACAAAAAATAATATAATCCACAACCTTTAAAACAAGGCTAAATTTAGCCTATTTTTACGGGAGCGACTTGGCTTCGACAGGAGCAGAGCGGTCACGGCGGCACGTCGCTTTGAGCAAAGCGTAAAAAGCTCAAATAAATTTAAACGCAAACAACGTTAACTACGCTCCTGCTTACGCTAAAGCTGCGTAAGTTCAGTTGAGCCTCGCCTAGTCCGATGCTAGCTAAGATAACGGCGAGTAACCCCAGCTAGCGTAGGTTGGCGGCCTGACGAGCTGCTAGCCGAAATCTTGTCTTAGTCTAAAATAAGGTTTTGGAAAGTGAGCCCTTTTAGATGAAATTTTCACTTTTGCTAA
>CAUQOI010000151.1:0-2902 GCA_963519525.1 uncultured Campylobacter sp. | reverse complement strand
CGCCGTCAAATTCGTATTCGTAGAGATAAACGGCGCTATCTTGATATTTTTTGCGTATTAGCCCGTCTTTGCCGTACTCAAACAAAACCGAGCTGTTTGGCGCGCCGTTTATATGCTCGGTTTCTTGCAGTATATAGCCGTTTTCGTTAAACTCCGTCCGCTTCACGCGCGTATTTTCTAGCGTGCCCGAGCCGTCCGTAGAGTATTCGTACTCCGTAGCCGTCATGCTTTTGACCTCGCCTTTTAGATCCTTTTTGCTCCAGTCGCTTTGCGGTAAAACGGCCGAGTTTAGATAGCAAACCGCCGATGCCGCCGCTAAAATAGCTTTTAAAATTTTCACTTTGTCTCCCCGTCCTCTCACTCGTAAATTTCGCCCTTATAGCCGATGCCGCGCACCGTAGCTATCTCAAAGTCCGTGCAGTTTTCTAGCTTGCGGCGTAGCTTTTTTACGTGCGTATCGACTGCGCGCTCGTCGCTATCCGTGTCGTAGCCCCAGATTTCTTGCATGATTTCTAGTCGAGTGAAAATTTTACCCGGGTTTGAGAGTAGTAAAAAGAGCAGATAAAACTCCTTTGGCGCGAGCTCCACGGCCTCGCCGCCGATTTTAAGGCTAAGGGCCGCATAGTCGAGCTCGGAGTTTTTAAACCTCAGCCGCTTGCCGCTAGCGATCTTGGCTCGGCGTAAAAGCGCGTTTATGCGTAAAATCAGCTCTTTTAAATTTACGGGCTTGCTCATATAGTCGTCCGCCCCCGTGACAAAGCCCTTCTCCATGCCCTCCATGCCGCTTTTTGCCGTTATCATCAGCACCGGCAGCGACTCGTCTAGCAGCTTAATTTGTTTGGTTAGCTCGTATCCGCTAAGACCTGGCATCATGATATCGGTGACGACAAGATCGGCGCGCTCGCTCTCTAGTAGCTTTATAGCCTGCTCCCCGTCAAAAGCCGCAAGCGGCAAAAAGCCCTCATGAGCGAGCTTTAGGCAGATTATTTTATTTAAATTTTCGTCATCCTCGGCGACTAAAATTTTAAACATTTGCTTTCCTTAAATTTGCCCCCAATTTAACGGGCAAGGCGATAAATTTTGTCCTATTTTATCAAATTTAACGAGAAATGGGCGGGTAAATTTAGCGAAGCATCATCAAAATGCCGATGACGCAGATGATGGCGGCCGTAAAAATCTCCAAAAGTCGTAGGTGGGTTTGCAAAAATTTCTTTAGTATCGCACCGCCAAGAGCATAGATGCTAAGCGAGCAAAACTCGATAAAAACGAGCGTAACCGTGATAGAGAGTATACGAGGCAGGCTAAACGGATCGTTCGCGTCCAAAAAAGTCGGTAGCAAAGCCGATAGAAAAATCCACGCCTTAGGATTTGAGATGCAGACCACGGCGCCGTTTAAAAACATCTGCTTTTTACTCGGCAGCTGAGAGACCTTCGTGATACTAAGCTGCCCCTTGCTAAAAAACAGCATAGCGCCCAGATACAGCAGATAAAGTCCCGCGATGACGTTTAAAACCTTAAACGCGAAGCCGCAATGCGCCAAAATAGCGCCAACTCCGAGCATACAGCAGATCCCCACGAATGCTAAAGATGTGAGCTGTCCCGCCATCATCGGTAGCGCGCGCACGTAGCCTAGACTCATGCCGATACTCATCGCGTAGGTCATGTTGATGCCGGGCATCAGGCTGATGGGGAAAAACGTAACGGCAAAAAGTAGGTAGTTCATGGCGGGCCTTAAATTTTGAAGAAATAGTAAATCAAATTTAATAAATTTAAGATAAAAAACGGCGGCCAAACGGCGGAAAATTAGCAAAATTTGCTTAAGGCGTCGTTTTTGTTTTTATATCGCGGCGGAAATTTGATTTGTTATGCGCGGGCGGGAAATTTACCTGGCTTTGCGGCGGCTTTTGCTTGCGTTTTTTTGAGGCGCAGAGCGTAAATTTTGCAGGCTTATATTTGAGCGCACAAATTTAAACCCGCAAATTTAAACCCGCAAATTTAAGTTTATATACGCGGATTTAAATTTACCCCGCAAAATAACTCCAAAGCCAACCGACCATTTAGCGGGTTTTGCGGGTAAAATTTAGAAATCTAAGCTATCACGATCAGTACGCCAAGGCCTTTGTCGGCGGCATTTTGATAAAAGTTCAAAAGCCCGTTAAAATGCTCTTTTAGCTCGACTTTGATATCCTCAAATTCGCTCTCGTACTCCCATATCTCGGGGTATGTGCCAGCCTCGCCGAAGCCCGTAAAATTTACTTTTGCTAAAAGCGCGCCGATGTCGGTGCTCTGCATCGCTTTAGCTACGGCTTTTACGTCATCTGCGTCCACGTAAGATACCGCCTCGCTTCCCTCCTCGCCCGCCATACCGCGTCCAAATATCGCCCAGCTAAGCGGATTTGGCGTAGCGAAAATCTCGCCCGCGCTCATCGCTTCAAACATATTTTTGCCCGTTAAGGTTTTATGCATCGCGTCCCACATTTTATCCATGTCGTATTCGTCCAGCACCTCAACATCGTCACCGCCGCCGTTTTTAATAGCCTCGATAACGTCTTGCGAATAGGCGTAGTAGTGCGCACTCATTCCCATTTTTGCTCCTTAAATTAAAATAATTGATTATACCCAACGAAAGCTAAAATTTACGCTGGTAAATCGCGCTTTTAGGCATGTTTCCGCCGTTTAGCGCGGTAAATTTAAACGCAAATTTAAGATAAATTCATCGCAGTAAAAGCCGTCAAAAAAGGAAATTTATAAAAGAGGCGGCGGATCGTAAAATTAGCAAATCCGCCGTAATATTAAATAAGTGTAAATATCGCGAGATGCCGCGCGCTTAGTGAGTTAGGAAAAGCTCCTGGATCTTAGCCCTATCCGTAGTCTGCGTAAGCGCAAGCATCAAGAGCACTCT
>CAUQOI010000150.1:0-2906 GCA_963519525.1 uncultured Campylobacter sp. | reverse complement strand
TTGAGAAGAGATGGCGTTTATGTTATTTGTATTGTTTAAAATTTCGGTTACGTTTTGGCCTGTTTTTACATAGTCGCTTACGTTTTTATCGGATAAATTTATGGCTTGATGCATACTATCGGCCAGTATGGTGATCTTATCTTTTACGTCGTCCGCTACTAAATTTAGATCTTTTATCTGAGCTGAGTTGATATGCATTTGCTCGCTAGCCTGATTTATTCCTTGAACGATTATATTTATCGTCGCATTTATCTCGACTAGGCTTTTTTGCGTCCTTTCGGCCAGCTTTCTAACCTCGTCTGCAACCACCGCAAATCCCCTGCCGTGCTCGCCTGCGCGCGCGGCTTCGATGGCGGCGTTTAGGGCTAGTAAATTCGTTTGATCTGCTATGTCGTTTATCACGGAGAGTACGTTTTTGACTTGCTCGGCCTCGCCGCTAAGTCTTGAAATTTTATCCGACAGGCCAAGCTCTGATTCTACGCTGTTTTCTATCTTTAATGTGAGATCTGATATGGCTTTATTTGCGCTCTCGATGACGGTGCTTGCTTGTTTCATATCGCCTGCGCCTTTTTTGGCCTCTTCTATAAATTCTAAAAGCTGATCTTTTATTTGATTTGCTTTTTGGGCTGCTTCGTCAACTATCTGAGATGTTTTTTCGGCATTTTGGCCGGCGATTAGCGACGTCGAGCTTAGCTCGTATGCGGTCGAGGAGTTTTCGCGAGAGAGTTGCTTTGCTTCGCTGATTAAATTTCTTAAATTTTGCGCGACGGCCTGCAGAAGACCCATTGCGCTTTTTGGGCTATCGGTTTTTATATTAACGGCTAAATTTCCATTTGAAATTTCTGATATGACGTTTTCTATTTGAGCTGGTTTTGCGCCTAAAATTCCTTGTATCACTTTGCTATTTACGATTGATAAGATGATGGAGCAAAATATAGTAATACCGAGCAAAATTTTAAAGATATTTTGCTGCAGGATTAAGCTTTCATGTAGATTTTTTACTTCATTGTGCGTTCTGTCCGAAACCAAAACGAAAAATTCGTCAAGCGGCTTCATGATGTAGGCTTTTTGGTCGTGATAGTCCTTGCTGTTAACCAGATCGAGTGCCGTTTTTAAAATTTCATCTCTTTTTTCAGGTTCTGCTTTGTTTAAATTTTTGATCATTTCAAAAGCTTTTATCTCAAGATTTACGAGGACGTTTGACCTTGCTTCGGTCTCTTCTAGCTTTTTAAACTCGGCTTCCGTAAAGCCCTCTTGCTTCATTAGATCTTTTAGCGCGATTTTTATATTTGAGTCCGGTCTTGGCTTTTTGATCCCGCCTGCGACAAAGTCCCAATAAATTCTGTTGTATTCCTCCGGACGTGGACTTTTGCCGTTTCTAATATCCAAAATAGCGTTATATTGCTCCTCAAAGCCAGGATTTTTCCCGGCCGTCGCCACGTATGATCTCACAAGCTTTGTTAGATCGTCGGAGCTTTGTCTGAGCTCATCTGCTAGCTTATATGAGTTTAGCTGTCTGGCTGAAGCATCCTCTAACTGACTTGAGATGTTTTGGATATTTATAAATATAATACCGAGCGCAGGCATTAAAACTATACATAACACAACTAAAAACATTTGAAATTTTTTAGATCTAAATAATTTAGATACAAATTCGCCCATAAAAACTTCCTTTTTTGTGACTTTAAAAGATAAATTTAATATAAATATAAAACCAACTTTACATATTGGAACCGGTTTATACAATTTATAACATAAAATAACACTTAAGTAGACAAATTTTAAGTCATTTTTTATTAAAATGCTTGTTTTAAATTCAAAGGAAAATTTTGTTTCGCAGATACGTTTTGCACCATTTGGGCGCTTATTATATGATCATCGCGTGTATGTTTTTTGCTGCCGTCGGAGGCTTTGCGAAAGTTTTGAGCGAGCAGATGTCTAGTATCGAGGTCGTATTTTTTAGAAACGCCGTCGGTCTTGCTATCGTGCTTTACGCCATTTACAAAAGGCCGCCGACGCATCAAAAGGGCGGGCAGTTTTGGGTGCTAATGTTTCGCGGATTTATCGGTACGATCGCGCTTTTTGCTCTTTTTTACAACATCGCTCACATAAATTTAGGCGCGGCCTATACTTTTCAAAAAACCAGCCCCATTTTCACGGCGATTTTTGCGGCGATTTTTTTACAAGAAGCGCTTAGCAAAAAGGGCTGGGGCGCGATATTTCTGGGCTTTATCGGCATACTTTTTATCATTCAGCCAAATTTAGGCATCAGCAAAACTGACTGGCTGGGTCTTTGGAGCGGCGTAGGGGCTGCGCTTGCGATGCTTAGCGTGCGAACTCTACGAAAAAGCTACGACACGAGCGTCATCGTGCTTAGCTTTATGGCGTGGGGAACGGCTCTGCCGATGCTTTTGATGGGTATTGCGGAGTGGGTCAAATTTGAGCCTTTAGATTTTTTGCTTTCGCCGTTTGTAGCGCCAAATTTTAAAGGCATAATCCTCATCGTGCTGATGGGGCTTGCGGGCTATTTTTTTCAGTTTTATATGACCAAGGCGTATGCGGCGAGCAAAAAGGCGGGCTCGGTTGCCGCGATAAGCTATATGGACGTCGTATTTTCGCTCGTAGTGGGCTTTTTTATGGGCGATACGCTACCTAATGCGGCGGCGTTTTTTGGTATAATGCTGGTCGTTATCAGCGGAATAATCGTAGCAAGGGAGAGATGATGATACTAATAGCAGGGCCTTGCGTCATCGAGAGCGAGCAGCTCGTTTTTGATGTGGCAAAAAGGCTAGTTAAATTTAACGAAGATAAGCGGATAGATTTTTATTTCAAATCAAGCTTTGACAAGGCAAATCGCACGAGTATAAGCTCGTTTCGCGGGCCCGGACTTGAAAAAGGGTGCGAAA
>CAUQOI010000149.1:0-2919 GCA_963519525.1 uncultured Campylobacter sp. | reverse complement strand
TCTGCGTAGCTCACCTGTTTTACCATCTCTTGTCCCCAAAAGACCGCAGGCCGTTTTCCTGATATCCGATCGAAATTTAGCTTGCCGTCTTTGAGCGAGATTTTGACCTTTGCGTTCTCTCCTAGTATCTTTTCGGCGGCAACCTCAAGCCATTTATCTTTAAATTTTTCCAAATCCATATCGGAGTCTAGTAGCTTTGCCATATCGACCGCCATTTTAAGTCCGGTATCTTTCGTATGACCAACGCCGAAGCTTCCTAGATCCACATTAAACGCTCTCATAAATCCATCTACGCTAAAAACATCGTCTTCCATGTTTGAATTGCTCTGCAAGACCTTCGTGCTATCTATAAATTTCTTTAGCTCTGCGACCTCGTCCTTGCTCACGCTTGGATCAAGCCCGTTTATCTTGCCCCAAACGCTGATTTTATCATCTTCCGTATAGCCGCTTAGCGAATACGCCTTACGTGCAACCACGGGATCATAAGGTTTATATATCGGTTTTTTAAAGCCCATTTTTATAGCAAGAAGCCTATTTTGCTGCTTGTCGTTTAGTTTTGAAAACTCCACGTTTTGCGCCCAAACGGTAAGCTCGTTTTCGTCCAGTTCGTCGGGATCGAGAGCATAATAATCAATCGGTTCGGTCAAATTTGATCGAGACGGCGCCGAATTTGAGGTTAAATTTATAGCCTCTTTTTCCTCGCGTGCTTTTAAATTTCGCTCGTGAGCGCTACTAAAATCATAGTTTACGTTTGCGTTAAATCCGTTTATGCCGCTTATCATATTAATCCTTTATACTTTTATGTCAAATTTACCTATTTTTACTAGCTGATTTAAAATCTCCGTTATATCCGTTCCTTTTTCTTGTTCGGCTTTCAGGAAATTTTCAAAGAATTCCCGCCTGATGTCTTTATCTACGTATGTTTTGCTTTTACTAGTGGCTTGGATGGGTTTAAACACTGTTGCCTCGCTTGTATTTTCCTTAAATTCAGCCCTGCCCTCAAGCAGATTTTGTATATCCAGACCCTTTTCTATCGCATCTCGCACGAATTTTATAAACGCCTTTTTGCTCTGCTTGTCCTTATACTCGATACTCTCAAGCTCCCTAAACTCCACGGGAGCCTTGTTTTTATTAATGACTATCGTGATATTTTCACCATCTACGGATATTCTTTCCGCGCCGCTCTCGCCCAAACGCTTCAGCACGGTATATTCAGCCCACCTATCCTTAAACTCGTCCACGCTCATATCGGAGTCGAGGATTTCCATCCCCCTATTCCCTGCATTATATTCTATGCCCAAAAATGGGTATTCGTGGTTTATGTATTTTTTCGCAAATTCATCAACATTTGTCGTATCGTATCCCGCCAAATCCCGATTAAGTTTATCGAAACCAAACGCCCCGCTACTATTTATAAATTTCTTCAGATTTTCCGCTTCGCTCCTACTAAAAGAGCCGTCTAATCCACTTATCTTACCCCATACGCTTATCTTTTCATCCAGCGTATATCCGCTCAGAGAAAAAACGCCTCGTATATTAGCCGGTGCGCCGGGCGGGAGCTTTTTTATCTCCCTGATGGCCGCTTCCATCTCTTTGATGTTAAAGTCTATGTCGATACCCTTTAGGCTTGATACGTTTTCGCTATTTTTTGGGTTCGCTTGATTTGTCGAATTTGGCTGCGCGACCGCCATATTCGAAGCCTGATTTGAGGTTAAATTTATAGCCTCTTTTTCCTCGCGCGGTTTTAAATTTCGCTCGTGAGCGCTACTAAAATCATAGTTTACGTTTGCGTTAAATCCGTTTACGCCGCTTATCATATTAATCCTTTATGCTTTTACGTCAAATTTGCCTAGCTTTGCTAGTTGATTTAAAATTTTAGTTAAATCCGTCCCCTTTTCCTGTTCGGCTTTCAGGAAATTTTCAAAGAATTCTCGTCTGATGTCTTTATCTACGTAAGTCTTGCTTTTGCTCGTCGCTTGAATAGGCTTAAATTTCTTTTCCCTATTTTGCTTAGCTAAATTTTCGTTGTATTCTCTCATCTCTTGATTGATTTTTGCCACGGCTTCCTTGTGGGCTTTCGTAGTTTTCTCGATATCTTCCGCGTAGAGTTTTTTAAATTCTTCTATACTGATGTCTGTTCTTAGCAATAAAGCAGCTCCGACGCTGCTCATCGCACCGTCTTCAGGTAAAGAGTCTTTAAAGGCGATTAATTCCTCTCGTTCCTCTTTGGTGCCTAGTCCTAAAAGCTTACCTTGGATAGTCGGCTCGCCATCCTTTGAATACCTTTTGAGAGTATTCGCATAAAGCTGTAACACCAAATCTTTTGCCCCATCCATGGTCTCGGGTGGATATTTCATCGACAGCGCTCGCCTCTCGTCCGCAGTATATTTCTTAGAGAGTATGCCGTCTATTTTATCTATGGTTTTTGTTATCCAGCCTTTTTCGCTCTCGTCTATATCTATGATGCTTTCTACCGCATTTTTAATAGGTATATGCATAAGGGCGTCGATTTGGCTTTTTTCTTTTGCCTTGTCTTGTTCTTTTGCAATTTCCGTTTGCTCGTTCGCCAAATTCGTCTTAGCGGTTTTATCTGCAGGAGTTAAATTTGACTTGAAATTTGCCGTAGAAATGTTTAAATTTGAGCCGCTTATCATTTTTGATCTCCTAAAATTCGTTTCGGCAGTATATCCTATACATTAATATCGACCTTATTTATTTTATTGAGCTTTTGTAAAATATCCCAAATATCCGTCCCTTTTTCGCGTTCGGCTTTTAGGAAATTTTCAAAGAATTCTCGTCTGATGTCTTTATCTACGTATGTTTTGCTTTTACTTGTGGCTTGTATGGGTTTAAATTTGGCTTCGGCTCTTTGCTTAGCTAAATTTTCGTTGTATTCTCTCATCTCTTGATTGATTTTTG
>CAUQOI010000148.1:0-2946 GCA_963519525.1 uncultured Campylobacter sp. | reverse complement strand
GCGCGCGTGAGAGCCTAAAAAAGCTGCTAGGGCTTGACGAGCGGTTTTATCTCATCGCCTGTGGGCAGGGTGCGACGGCAGCGATCAAGAAATTTCAGGAGCTGCTTGGCATCTACCTGCCGCCTGCAACCAGAAGCGCGATCGGCGAGGCAAATTTACGCGCCGCGCAGCCTCCGCTCGTGCTCGTTTCGCCGTACGAACACCACTCAAACGAGCTTAGCTTCCGCGAGGGGCTTTGCGACTACCTGCGAGTGCCGCTTAGCGAGTCCGACGAGATAGATATGCTAGCACTCGAGCGCATCTTGAAGCTAAATGCCGGACGCCGCATCATCGGCTCGTTTAGCGCCGCCTCAAACGTAACGGGCGTCATCAGCGATTATAAAAAAATCAGCAAACTAATCAGGACCGCGGGCGGTATCGTGGCCTTTGACTGCGCGGCGCTGAGCTCGCACGCGAATTTAGATTGCGACTATTTCGACGCGATTTTCCTCTCGCCGCATAAGTTACTAGGAGGGCCTGCTAGCTGCGGGCTTTTGGCGATCAAAAAGGAGCTGCTTAACAGCGACGTGCCGACGTTTGCCGCAGGCGGGACGGTCGCCTACGCTAGCCGCGAAGGACACGTATTTTTGAAAAACCCCGAGCAGTTAGAAGAAGGCGGTACGCCGCCTATCATCGGGCTAATGCGAGCAAATTTAGCCTACGCGCTGCGAAACGAGGTAGGTTTTGAGAGGATAAAAAGCGCCGAGGACGAGCTTGCGCGTCTTTTTGAGAGCGAGCTAGCAAGCATAGACGAGGTCATAAACTACGCTCCAAAGGGCGCGCCGCGGCTGCCGATAATTTCCTTTAACGTGCGCGGCGTTTCGGCATATGATTTTGCCGCAAGCCTTAGCAATGACTTTGGTATCCAGACGCGCGCGGGCGTGATGTGTGCCGGCCCGTACGCTCACGATCTGCTTGGTATCAAGGAGGGTTGCATGCCAGAAACCAAGCCCGGCTTCGTGCGCGTGAGCCTGCACTACACGCACGCCGAGCAAGACGTGCTATATCTCGTGGGTGCGATAAAATCCTGTATCAAAAAGCACCGCGATCTTTGGGGCGAGGAAAAGGCGATGTACGAGATGTTCGGCGGGAAAATTTTCTAAGCAAAAAAATAAAATTTAATATATAAAAATTGGAATTTATACAAATTATATAAACTATTTGGAGTATAAAATGAAGATTCAAATACTAACTAAACGCACTTGCTTTTTGAGAGATGAAAGTTTTTGTATAAGCAAAATAAGCGAGCCGAGAAGTTTTGATGAATTTGACTTTAATATAATAGATTTTAATGATGGTAAGCTCTGGAAATCTGATAAAAGGAAAAGTATATGTTTGGACATTAAAGGATTTGCTAGCTTATTATCAGAAATACTTAAGGAAACTAAAAAAAGTAATACTTTGATAATAATGCCACAAAATATAACAACAGAAGAAATTGGTGGCGATGGCTGGACAATAAGTATTTCCAATATAAAAATATCTAGTATAATCCAATATTTTCCGGATTCTTTATCGCCAATGATACGTAATTTTCCAACTATCAGATATGAAAGAAGTGTAACTAAAATAGATGATTACACATTCTTATCTGATTTTGTTTTTGATGAGTCTATACACAGATCGTTAAAAAAATCAAACGGCGGAAAAAATGTTATATTGGAGATTAATGGCGTATATATAACAACACTAGACATAAAAGACAATAATGCGGCTCGCGCGGTTCTTTATTTTATATTGTCTAAATATCAGAAGTCTGTAGCTCCGGAATGGATAAACAATATAGAGCATTTTAGTAATATAAGTTATTTGAGTGAAAAAGATGAAATATTAAAACAACTTGATGTATTAGAAAAAGAAATATCTAAAAATAATAGATTTAAATCAATCCTATATTCAACAGGAGATGAGCTAGTTGGTGTAGTGAAGGAAATTTTAGTAGATATTTTCAAGCAAAAAGACAGTCATTTTACAGATGTGAAAAAAGAAGATTTTAGATTCGAATTTGAAGATGTTAACTTTATGGTAGAGATAAAGGGAATAAATACAAACGTCAAAAATAGCAATATAGCACAGTGCAAGAAACATGTAACTGATTTAATAGCCGAAGACGATACCAAGTCTCCTGGCAATGTAAAAGGCCTGCTAATAGTTAACCCTCAACGCGACATAGAGCCTGGCAAAAGGGAGCCGATACATGCCAATCAAATAAGCTATGCAAAAAGTGAAGGTATATTAATAATAACGACTTTAGAATTACTAAAATTATATCAAGCATATACTAAAGACAAGGTGGTTAGTAATAAGTGTTTTGAAATATTTAAAAATAACGTCGGTGAGTTTAAATTTGAATAAGAGGTAAAATAGATTTTGATTTATAAAAAAGGGCGCAAAGCGCGCCCGAATCACGCAAATTTAAGCCATAAATTCGACTCAAATTTGCGCGTAAATAAAATTAGTTCTTGCGGGTATTCGCGTCAGGCGTGAAAAGCGGCTTATCTAGCAGCTTAAAGTCGCCGATAAATTTCTGACCCTCTTCGCTCGTCGCCCACTCGATAAATTTATTCGCGTTTTCGATGTCGGCCTTAGCGCAGTGCTTCGGATTTACCGCGATTAGCGAGTAGAAGTTCTTTAGGTCGTTGTCGCCCTCGTTGATGATGACCATCTCAGGCGCGCCTTTTTTGGTGTCCTCGTACTTGATGTAGGTGCCGCGGTCGGTGAACGTCACGCCCTTTTGCTCGGCTGCAGCGTTGATGGTAGCTAGCATGCCTTGGCCGGTTTGCATATACCAGCCGTCTTTTTCAGGCACTTCGCCGATGATTTTTTTCCAGATACCTTTTTCTTTGTTGTCAGTGCCTGATTTATCGCCGCGAGAGAAAAATTTGATATTCTCTTTTTTGATCAGCT
>CAUQOI010000147.1:0-3036 GCA_963519525.1 uncultured Campylobacter sp. | reverse complement strand
CTGCATATGTCCCGCCCAGTGAAACGGCAAGAAAATCATATCAGGCTTGACCGACGGTACGATTCTAGCGCGTACCTTGATTTTCGTGCCTTCAGGCGAATGAATCCATACGAAATCCCAGTTTTTAATGCCGTGTTTAGCTGCAAGATCCGGGTGAATATCCGCAAACATCTCAGGCGTGATACGCGACAAATACATACTAGCACGCGTCTCCATACCTGCACCGCTAAAGTTTACGAGACGAGCGGTGACTAGATTTATCGGGAATTCTTTCGAGAAGTCCTTGCTTAGCTGCAAGCTCTTGTATTTCGTAAATACGCGGTAGTGATTCGGCTTATCCTCAAAGCTCGGATACTTCTGCGCAAGGTCTTGGCGCTGCGAGTGGATAGGCTCTCTGTGCTGCGGTATCTGATCGACGAAGGTCCAAACTACCGCTCTTGCTCTTGCGTTGCCGTACGGAGCGATACCCTTTTCCATGCATTTTTCGGCGATTATACCGCTAGCGTCCGTCGCCCACGTCGCGCCCATTTTTTCGCGCTCTTCATCAGTTAGCGTGATGCCCAGTATCTTTTCGATGTTATCTTTTTTGATCTCCGGATATCCGCCGCTTTGCGCTCCGTCTACAGGCGCGCTACCGTCGGCCGCTAGCTGATTTACGCCGTTATGCTCTAGGCCGAAGCGGTTTCTAAAGCCCATACCGCCTTGCATTACCGGTCTATTTATATCGTATAAATTTGGACTACCAGGGTGCTTTTCCGTCCAGCAAGGCCACGGCAAGCCGTAGTATTCGCCAGCCACCTCGGTGCCCTCTTTGCCCATTAGCGTTTTTTCGTCAAATTTATCCCAGTTAGCCTGATGGCGTTTTAGACGCTCCGGCGTCCAGCCGGTTAGGCCGATGCTTTTTACGATGCTAGCGATCTCGCGAGTGGCTGCTTCAGGCCACTCGATCTTGCCTTCAGCATCTCTGATCGTGCGAGTTAGCTCGTCGTAAAAGCCTATTCTCTTTGCCAGCTCAAATAAAATTTCGTGATCGGGCATACTCTCAAACAGAGGCTCTACGACCTGGCTTCTCCACTGGCCGCTGCGGTTTGTGGCTACGACCGTGCCGCTACCCTCAAACTGCGTCGCCGCAGGCAGTAGATAGACGTCATCTTTTTTATTTGTTATAACGCCCGCATCATTTACGAAAGGATCAAGTAGCACCAAAAGCTCAAGGCCGTCGAGGCCCTCTTGAACTTTTACTTGTTGAGCTGTCGAGGTGATACCGTTGCCGATAACCACAAGTGCTTTTAGGCTATCGCCTGCGTTTTCTATCGGGTCGTTGCCGTTTTTGCCGTCAAGTACGCCAGCCCACCAGCGAGCTAGAGTAAATCCCGGCTTAAACATCCACTCTGGTTTTACGAAATTTCCTTGTAGCCACTCGTAGTCTACTTTCCACATTTTAGCGAAGTACTTCCACGTAGCTTCGTTTTTGGCGTAGTATCCAGGCAAGCTATCTGGAGCGTTTGCCATGTCGCTAGCGCCTTGAACGTTATCGTGACCGCGTAGGATGTTGCAGCCGCCGCCTGATACGCCCATATTTCCTAGTACTAGTTGCAAGATCGGAGCTATACGAGTGTTTGAGCTACCTATGGTGTGCTGAGTTAGACCCATCGCCCAAACGACCGATCCAGGGCGGTTTTTAGCGAAAACTTCCGTTATCTCTTTTAGCGTCGCAGCCGGCACTCCAGTCACGTCTTCAACGACTTCGGGCGTCCATTTTGCTGCTTCTTTGCGGATCTCGTCGATGCCGTACGTACGGTCGTCTATAAATTTCTTATCTTCCCAGCCGTTTTCAAATATCAAATTTATCATACCGTACATAAAAGGTATGTCCGTGCCTGGGCGAACTTGAGCGAAGTAATCAGCCTTAGCAGCAGTTCTCGTGTATCTTGGATCGACCACGATCAGCTTTGCGCCGTTATTTTCCTTCGCTTTTAGAAAATGCCTAAAGCCGACCGGGTGGTTTACAGCCGGATTTGCGCCGATTATAAAGATAGACTTCGCGTTTTGGATATCTCCAAGGTGGTTCGTCATAGCTCCATAACCCCACGTATTCGCCACACCGGCGACTGTTGCGCTATGTCAAATTCTAGCTTGGTGATCTAGGTTGTTCGTCCCAAACATCGCAGAGAATTTACTGATATAGTAGCTTTGCTCGTTGCTGTCTTTTGCAGAGCCTAGAAACATCACTTGCTCGGGGTTTTTCTCGCGATATGCTTTTAGTTTGGCGCCGATCTCGTCAAGCGCGTCTTTGTAGCTGATGCGTTTCCATTTGCCGCCGACTTTTTTCATAGGATATTTCACGCGGCAGTGAGAGCGCACCATGTCGATGACGTCGCTGCCCTTACAGCAGTGGCCGCCAGCGCTTACCGGGTGATCTTGGGCTACCTCTTGGCGTACCCAAACGCCGTTCTCTACCTCGGCTAGCACTCCGCATCCAACAGAGCAAACCGAGCAAACGGTTTTTACGATTTTAGAGTTTGGAAACGGCTTTGCCATCTCTTCTTGAGTCGCGCTTCTGGTTACGCCGCTAGCGCCCAGTCCGCTCATGCCGCCCGCTACGCCAGCTAGCGTGGCCATTTTTAAAAACGATCTTCGCCCTACTGCGTTTGAGTGGGGCATAAGACGTAAATTTGCCTCAGACATATTTATCCTTTCTTAAATTTTATTATTTCGCTTGTTCGTAGTATAGATCCCAGTTTTTGCTTCTTTTGTATAGCACTTCGGTCTTTTTGCTTTTACCGTATTTTAGGTTTGACGCCGCTGCCGTCGCCACTCCGGCCGTAGCCGCTACCGCGCCGGCAATGCCCGCTTTTTTTAGAAATTCTCGCCTATTTTTTTGCATTTTCTTCCTCCATAGCCTTTAGCTTTCTCACTCTGTTTTTTTGTCTTCTTATGGCTTCGGATCTTGAAACTCCGTCCAAAGTCTTTTTGTTTTCGCCTTGATTTATAGGACGCGGCGCGCTTAAAACTACGCGCTCAAACTCTATAAAT
>CAUQOI010000146.1:0-3065 GCA_963519525.1 uncultured Campylobacter sp. | reverse complement strand
AATTTAACCAAATCAAAGTTAGCATTTTTGCGGTGCAGGTCTCGGTGCGTAAAATTTAAAATATTCCTCGCAAATTTAATCTAAAATCCTGCCAGATTCCATCTCAAATTTTTGATAACGATTATTTTCTAATTATTAAAATATTTATAATGGAGGAGTAATATTTCAGTTATTAAATAATCTTTCAAGGAGAAAAAATGGTTAAGTTACAAGAAAAATACGGCCTTTTTATAAACGGCGAATTCGTCCCCGCAAGCAGCAGTAAGACGCTAGATACCTTTGATCCCGCCACCGGCAAAAAGCTAGCCGCGATCGCGGACGCAAGCAAAGAGGACGTGGACGCCGCGGTCAAGGCCGCTCGCGAAGCGTTTAAGACGTTTCGCCATAGCACGGTGAGCGAACGAAGCAGAATTTTGCTCAAAATCGCCGATATAATCGACGCAAACAAAGACTTCTTAGCCGCGGTCGAGACGATGGACAACGGCAAGCCTATCCGCGAGACGCTAAACGTGGACGTGCCGTACGCGGCGGAGCATTTTAGGTACTTTGCGGGCGTGATCCAGGGCGAAGAGGGCAGCGCAAACGTGCTCGAAGAAAAGCACCTCTCGCTCATCTTGCGCGAACCGATCGGCGTCGTAGCGCAGATCGTACCGTGGAATTTCCCGTTTTTGATGGCGGCGTGGAAGCTAGCTCCCGTCATCGCAGCCGGCGACACGAGCGTGCTAAAGCCGTCGTCTGAAACGAGCCTGAGCGTGCTCGAGCTAATGCGCCTCATCAAAGACGTGCTGCCAAAAGGCGTCGTAAACGTAATCACGGGCAAAGGCAGCGGCGCCGGAGCGTTTTTACAAAAGCACAGCGGCATCGACAAGATCGCATTTACCGGCTCGACCGAGATCGGACGCGAGATCGCTATCTCGGCGGCTGAAAAAATCATCCCGGCAACGCTCGAGCTAGGCGGAAAATCAGCCAACATCATCTACGCCGACGCGGACTTTGATCTGGCTCTAGACGGCGTTCAGATGGGTATTTTGTTTAACCAAGGGCAAGTTTGCTGCGCGGGCAGTAGGATATTTGTCGAGGAGAAAATTTACGACAAATTTATCGCCGCGGCTGTGGAGAAATTTAAAAACCTAAAAGTCGGCGATCCGCTTGATCCAAAGACGCAGATGGGCTCTCAGATCAACGCCAAACAAGCCGCCAAGATCGTCGAGTACATCAACATCGGCGTCAAAGAAGGCGCTAAAATCGCCGTCGGAGGCAAGCTCGCGGCTGCGGGAGATAGCTTCGTCGAGCCGACGCTGCTAGTGGACGTGAGCAACGATATGCGCGTGGCCAGAGAGGAAATCTTCGGCCCGGTAGGTGTCGTGATCAAATTTAAAAACGAGGACGAGCTCATCAAGATGGTAAACGACAGCGAATACGGCCTAGGCGGCGGCGTCTTCACGCAGGACATCACTCGCGCCATCCGCACCGCTCGCGCGATGGAGACGGGTCGCGTGTGGATAAACTGCTACAACCAGATCCCGGCGGGCAGCCCGTTCGGCGGCTATAAGAGCTCGGGCATCGGCCGCGAAACGCACAAAATCATCCTTGAGCACTACACTCAGATGAAAAATATCATGGTAAATTTGACGGGCAAGGTTAGTTCGTTTTATTAAAATTTCGCTTAATGCGACTTTAGGTCGGGCGCTTTGCCCGGCCTTTTGTATGGTTTTTGATTTTTTTAATTTGACGAAACTCTCGTAAATTTGCATAAATTTAGAACCGGTTTTATCCGCGTAAACCTCAAATTTGATGTTAAGTCGCCTATTTTGCACCGAAATAAAATCGTCCTCTAGGCTGCAAATTTAATCATCAAATTTGGCCGAATTTAGCCTTGTGTATTCGTGTCGCTAAATTTCTAAATTTTAGAGTGCTGACTCTCGCGTTTCATCACGAATTTCTCCGCAAATTTGCCGAAAAAATGATACCCCGAGCCGGCCTGCGCGATCACGTCTAAAAGCTCATCCGCGCGCGTAGTATAAATACCGCCAGCGCAGCTCACGCCTCTATCAAAAAGCGCCTTGGGCGACATCGAGACGGTCGGACCGACGACGATGGCGTCGGCACCGCTCTTTTTTAGGCTCAGGATATCCTCCAGTGTGTCGTTTAGCAGCGTGACGCCGGTTATGATGAGATTATCGGCCGCCCTGATCGCATCTACAGCCTCTTCTTGCGGAATAAAATACTTAAGCTCATCGTCTTTTAGCGCACTCTTATCAAGCTCCAAGATACGAAAATCAAGGCCGTTTTTCATCATAAATTTGATGTAAGGCACCAGCGCGCCCACGATCACGCTAAACGAGTCACGCTTGATAGCTAGCTCTTCAAAAGGATCGGCCCTAAATTTAGTCGCATACGGACTAGCCGAGCGTTCGTAGCACGTCTGCGAAAGTGTGTTTAGGGCGGCTACGGCGATGGTTTTTTTAATAGGACTCTCGCTAGATAGATCTTTTAAAAGAGTTTTTACATTTTTGCCACAAATATTGCCGGAATTTGGCATTACCATAGCTTGTGACGGGCAACAAACGGCCTGCGGAAAGGACTTTAACGGAGTGTAGCTCACGCCGTAAACTCCGTTACTTAGCTTTACGCCAGTGAAAAATAGCCCGACCACTACGCGCTGCACGCTTAAGTTTTCTATTTCGTCGCCTAAATTTTCATAAATTTGACTTAGGGTATCGCTTAAAATTTGACCCATGATAGGCTCCTTTGCTGATATAGGTGGCAAATTTACGGAAATTTTACAGCAAGAGGTTTGAAATTTTATTAATCCATATCGTAGCCGAAGCAGACGGCGCTCTGCGGCGCAAATTTAGTCAAATTTTAATGCTAAAAATTAAAAACAATTTGAACTCTGTGCAAAACCTTGAACGTTTAAAAAGTGTCTTGCCATATACAACTATAAAGAGGTTATAGAAATAATTGTCTTTTTTTAGAAAGAAGTTTGGATTTTAAAAATAGTATTTGGATGGTGCGGATGAAAGGACTTGAACCTTCACGCCGTGGGGCACCAGATCCTAAGT
>CAUQOI010000145.1:0-3068 GCA_963519525.1 uncultured Campylobacter sp. | reverse complement strand
TTTCAAGATCATTAATAAATATATGATTTAGTAAAACCTTTTCGCCGTCGTGTAAACACTCAAAAGGCTTTAGCCTAGAGCAGTTTACCGCATCCGCGCCAATGGTAAACAGGCTTTTGTTTTTCATCAGATAAATATCCACCATATTTCCCATCAAAGCTTCGTATTTCTCGTACCCTAGCCCTTTTTTTAAAGTATATTCGTTCTGAAACGCAAGAATAAGCTCAACCTTGCTCTGACGCAAAATTTCCTCGTGGAAATTTGAATTTTCACTAGCTATTTTGGCGGCTTCATCCAAAAATAAACTAATAGGTATTACGTTTTCCCTACCTGCTCTTGCAATGAAGCTAGGGATAAAACTATCTAAAAGCATGGCTAAAGTCTGACTGCTTGAGTTTAGGGCATTAAATACGACGATCTTGCCTTCGTTTAGATACTGCGAGATGCTGTTTTTATCGGCATTCATCGCCTCGTCATCAGCTAGCTCGTTGATCACTGTAGTCATAATAGAAAGGTTCCTAAAGTCGTTTGCTATCTTCTCGTTATCTTTTGCATCAGTAACGTCAAATCTACTCATAATATCGATCAAATTTTGCCTAGCCTTTAGTAGATCTCTAAACCTCAAACGAACCTCCTTTTTCTCACCATTAACCAAATACGGGTTTGGACTCAAATAACGCTTAATGCTTGCTAAAAACTCGTTAAATTTTAAAAGCTCTTGTGTCAGATTTCTTATCGTATGGATGTTGAACGGATATATGCTGCTAAGTTTGATAGCAGCATCAATGCCTCTTACATTATACTTCTTAGCGACGTCTACAAATTCGCTCAGAGTTTTTAGAAAATTAAATATGGTTAGGGTCAAATTTGCGCCGTACTCCTGCCAAAGGCTATCGTTGCGAGATTGCATGCGAGCGCTAGCGGCATTTTTAAAATCCCTAGCAGAGATATCTTGTACTAAATTTATCTTCTCGCCAAGAAATGTCCCGACAACAACGACATCTTTTAGCCTGCCAGCTCTTTTAGCTAGTGCCTTAACCGCATCCCCTTCGCAACCTTTGTAGTCAAACACGAATATTCCGTGTCCTCGCTGCATCCTATCGAGTAAATTTGGATATATCATCGAGGTGGTCTTGCCGCAGCCAGTCTCGCCGATGATAGCAGCGTGAGTGAAGTTGCAAGGGATTATGAGATTGCCCTCCTTGCAAATTTGCGCGGCTTCTTCTTGCTGGGCAAATCCTATCTCGCCAGAGCTTTGCTCGCCCTCTTCGTACCTTAGAAAACCTATCGGTCTCATCTTTTCTCCTTTTTTTGAAATTATGATGGAATTGTCGCATCTTTCTTTCAGAAGCTTTTGAATGACGCGCCTGTCGGGGTTTGATTAAAATTTGAGTTAAAAAAATAGAGGCAAATTTGAGAAAATTAAGGCAAAAGAGGTAAAAATTTAGCGAAAAGGTAAAAATTTGAGTTAAATCTAAAGGGCGCGGTAATATTTGCGCCCAAATTTGCTACAAATGCAGCAAAAACATCAAAAAAACGCCAAATATAGTTCCTAGGGCAAATGTCTCAAGCCTTATGAGGGGGACGTTTTTTTGAAAAGTATTAACCGTTTTTAGAAGCTTTGTTTGGCACTCGGTATATTCTATCGCCCTTTGTCTTAGCAAATAGGTGCACGGAAAGATATTTTCCTTAAAGTAGGCAACGCAGTCTTGTAATCTCTCGATGGTTTCTTTAGGGTCGTCTATGCCTATACCGGCCGTTGCTAGCACGAATTTTATCTCTAGCGCCTCGACGGAGTTCTGGGTTTCGTCGGCAAATTTATCGTATTTTTCCTTGATATAGGCGATTATCTCCTCGCCGCTTTTCCCGGCTATTTCGCTTTGCGCACTATCTTGTGGTTCTTGCATATCTTCTCCTTTATAAAAATATGCAAGAATTCTAGCTTTAATCTTTCAGAAGCTTTTGAAAGTCGCCACTGCTACATTTTAGGATGAAATAGATCGTTTATGAAATTTGGATTTAGCATAAACAAAACAGAGTAAAGGGTCAAAATTTGAGTCGTCGTATCCTCGTCTTCTTTGGCATTTGGACTAACTAGTAAAATTTCGTCTTTCTTGTTTTTGTTTAAGATATGCTTGCACTCTTTTAAAAACTCTATTAGTTTATCTGAAAACAGCCCCATGACATGCAGGGTCTTATCTTGGATCTTGATAGCTATTTTTTCTTTGAAGTCTATTAGGGTGATTGGATTTGAGGTTAAATTTTGCGTAAAAAAAGCCATTGTAGGCGATGCTAATTTGACCGGTGATGGGGCGGCGTACATCATTGCGGACGGACTCGGTGGAGGCGACTTTGCAAGATTGGTCATTTTTTTTGCAATCACGATTTTACAAATTTTATCTATCCCTAGAGCAAAGTCTTCAAAAAGATTTTTAGGAAATTTTGCTTCTAATGCACCATGCATATTAATCTCCGAATCAATCATAATAAAAAATGGTGCATATAGCATTTCCGGCCCATCGGCCTCTATTTGAAAAACGGCTTCTAATGCTTCCAAAAAATTATTTTCATTTATCGGAAGCCATACCCTATTATTTTTACCTTCCGACAGTATAGCTATTATATATTTGCCACTAAGTAGATCCGCAAATTGATCTTTTTGTAGCCCTCTTTTTCTTTGTAGACCTTTTGCATCTTCCTCAAAATAACATAAAGTAGATATTTGATTTGGCGTATATCCTGTTTTTATGTCGTCAGGAGTTAATTTGGGTTTTAGATAATCCATGGCCTCCGACTCGCCTTTGTTTATCAGCTTTTGAAAAAATTCTCGAAACATGTCGTATTTGCTATTAAAAAATCTTCCGTATGCTTCTTTGAATAAAATTTCTGTTTTAACCCTATGGCTTGAATATATTAATTTTAATCTGTTATACCTAGCCAAAAGAGCGGATTTTCTGTTTGATTCCAGCTGATTTGGGTTATCCTCGCGCACTTTTGATGCTTTATTTTTATTATTCATTCTTTATCCTGTCAAATCTAAAATTCAAGCGATAAGTCGTCTTCATTAC
>CAUQOI010000144.1:0-3138 GCA_963519525.1 uncultured Campylobacter sp. | reverse complement strand
GCGCGTCTGACGAGTTTTTCGCTACCGTGATCGACGCGAAGATAGTCGGAAACAAGGGATTTGAGATAAAAAATTTGGACTTTAAATTTAACCTACTGAGTAGCAAACTAACCGAAGCTAAAGAGCAGGCGACCTCTGCGAAATTTAGACAAGACGTCATCGATCAAGACGTCAAAAAGCAAGGACGCATCCTGCTAAACATACTTTGCTACTATAGCATGCCGAGCAAATAATCGTTTTTGGCGGGTAATCGCCTGCCGAATTTGTATACTCCCTACACTTTTTACAAAACTGACGATAAAAGGAAAAAATATGAATCCGTTTAAAATTTTAATTTTTGCGATTGTCGTAAATTCGGCTTTTGCCGGCGACGCGTCAAAGGATGTAAATTTGACCGCAAATGCCTCTCGCAACCAAAAAGAAGTAAAAATGCTAGAGGCGTTTTGCAGATCGATTTTGCCCTTTAGCATGGCTTCATGTATGCAGCTAGCGGACAAGCGTTTAGACGAAAACAGCGCATTTTACGACAAGCAAACGGGACTAGCGGCGCTGCAAAAAAGTCTGCGACTCGAAGGATGAGCGCGACTCAAAGCTTGCCTGCACGAAGCTAGCGTGTGAGTCCGGCAAGAGCTGCGAATGTCTAAACGCCGCTAAATACTACCAGGTCTTGCTTGTCGGCGGCGTGGCGGCGTCGGCGCTTTTTCAAAAAAACTGCGACGAGCGCGGAGGGGATGATTGCTTGTATGCTAAGTTTTTTGATAAGGCTCGGGACGGGATGATGGACGAGTATGTACTAAAGATGAAAAAATATCTCAAAAAGGCGTGCGATGCGGGCGAAAAAGAGGGCTGCAAGGAGTTTGAAAAGCTGCGTGAGCTTTGAGTTTCCCAAAAGCGGCTTGCCTTGTGAGCGCTTTTGATAGATTTGAAATTTTCACCCTGCGGCAGACTATTTGTCTAACCTTGGGATAAAAATTTCTGCACAACTCTCAAATTCATCTCGCGATACTTCGCCTTATTTTTTACATTCAAATTTGAAGTCAAATTTAGCTAAATTTGTAAACTTTGACTTCAAAATTTAGGCACCGAGACCCGCATCTTTGAGGCGCTAAATTTGGCTCGGTCGAATTTTAGTAAAATCAAGTTGCTCCACATTTGACCTTTTATGCAAACAACAACCTTTTGCACAATAAATTTAAGTTTTTATCCAAATTTGACTAAAATCGTATTTAAAATTTTTAAGGTGCGGGTTAGGAGGGTAAAATTTGAATACGAAAGACAAACAAAACTTAAATTTGACAAATTTGGGTTCGGGCAAATTTGCGAGAGACTACGACAAAGAACCACTAGTTTTGCGGGATTATTCCGGTTTTCCTTTAATTTTACATTATTTGATTATTTTAATATTTTGGATTACTGCTTCTGAGTTTTGCATTAGTTGCTTAGACGATTTTGAAAGCGGTATTTTAGATTTTGACGACACAACACAAACGATAATAAAATTTGGCTTTGCAATAGTTGTATTTTTGATATTTGATTGTTTTAATATTATAAATTCAAAGAAAAAATATACCTATTTTTATAATTCAAAAGTTGCATATTATGATCAAAATTTTAAAGAAACTAGCAGTGAAGATATAATATTTAACAACGACACAACTTTTAAGGCAATCTGGTTTTTAGATATGATATTTTCAAGTATTTTTGGTAAGGTATTTTTGGTTAGTTTTTTCATAATTAGCTTTATTAAAGGAGCTTTTGGCATATCTTTAATATGTGTATTACTTTTAATATTTATATTATTGTTTGCGGAATTTTTAGAAATTATAGTTTTTTTGGTAATTTATAGATATGAAAATAAAAGTTTTAAAAATTTTTGGAAAATATTTACAAAATTTCAAATAAATCTTGAATATATAGAAGAAATACACTGGTATGATTATAGGTGGGAGAATCAAGGACTTTATTCTATACATATATTTTCTTTCAATGAAGAAAATTACAATAAGGTAAGAGATTATATTTTTACAGTCTTTAATATAGATATAAATAAAAATTTAAGTAAATAACAATTTTTTGAAATGATAAAAAATGAGTAATTCAAGCAGAATTAACAAGACAGCAAGTGGGTTGAATAAGGCAAAAGAAAAACTATTGAATTCTCTTAGATTAAGTTATAAGAAGGATAAAATGTGAATAATGATGTTTTTAATAAAAGCGAGGATTTAAGGGATTAGGTAAAGATATAGATAAAATTAAACCAGAGATTTTTGTATGAATATTACTGGCTTTCTTTCGCCGTCGTCCCTTTGGTTTATCAAGTTTTTATGCGAATTTAAGTAAAATCAACCAAAATTTTTTAAAGGCTAAAAATGGACAAAGCTACCGTAAAAGCGCACAAAATCAGCGACCAAGAGTACGAAGAGATCCTAAAGATCCTAGGTAGAGAGCCAAATTTGCTCGAGCTTGGGATATTTTCCGCAATGTGGAGCGAGCACTGCAGCTACAAGTCGAGTAAAAAGTACCTAAACGGCTTCCCGACCAAAGCCCCGTGGGTGATCCAGGGTCCAGGCGAGAACGCGGGCGTCATCGACGTCGGAGGTGGCGTCGCGGCGGTGTTTAAGATGGAGAGCCACAATCACCCAAGCTTCATCGAGCCTTTTCAGGGCGCGGCGACGGGCGTTGGCGGGATACTGCGCGACGTATTTACGATGGGCGCGCGGGTCGTGGCAAATATGAACTCGCTGCGATTCGGCGAGGTGAGGGGCGAGAGCGAAAATGCGAGAAAACAGCGCTATCTGCTAAAAGGCGCGGTCGCGGGCATCGCTCACTACGGCAACTGCATGGGCATCCCTACTATCGGCGGCGAGACGACGTTTGATCCTAGTTTTAACGGCAACATCCTAGTAAACGCATTTGCGCTGGGGCTTTGTAAGAGCGACGAGATATTTTACGGCAGGGCTGAAGGTATCGGCAATCCCGTGATCTACGTGGGCTCAAAGACCGGTCGCGACGGGCTTGGAGGCGCGGTAATGGCCAGCGATAGCTTTAACGACGCGAACAAATCTCTGCGCCCGACCGTGCAAGTGGGCGATCCGTTTGCCGAAAAGCTGCTGATGGAGGCGTGCTTGGAGCTCTTTA
>CAUQOI010000143.1:0-3192 GCA_963519525.1 uncultured Campylobacter sp. | reverse complement strand
GAGCCGATCACGTCGGATTCTATATTTATCGTATCGGCGTCTTTTCCCGTCGTTACCCTAACGTCTTTAAATGTAGAATTTTGCCCCAATGTTACCTTGTTTTCTCCGTTGCCCGCGATGATATCTACTTTTTCTAATGCGGAATTTTCAACCGTTATGATATCGTCGCCTTCATCGGTATCTATCGTGGCTTTTGAGCCGCCTTGTCCTTTGACGGCGGAGTTTTTTATGCTCACCGTATCATCGCCCGTGCCGGTATGTACTTCGGAATTTTCGATAACGCCTTTTATGTTTACGATATCGTTGTCTTCCTCGGTGTTGATACTGGAGTTGTCGGTAACTTGGCCGTTTATGTTTACGACGTCGTTGCCGGAGCCGGTATTTGCGACGAAATGATTCTTGAGGTGACCGCTAAGATTTAGCGTATCGTCGCCCGCGCCGGTATTTATATGCTTGCCGTCGGTTTGCGCGTTTCCTTGTATGCTTAGGTAGTCGTCGTGGTCTATTATTTTGCCCGTTGCGCTAGAGCTTATTATCTCGGCATTGTCCGTGGTGACGGTTAGGGTTAAATTTCTAGAGTAGTCCTTATAGGTTACGCCGTAGTCTTCGTATTTAACGCCGTTTATATCTAGTTTTGATTCGCCCTCTACGCCTTGGTTTTGGTTGTCGCTCTGCGTCGTTGGAGTGCTGGATAAATTTACGCCGTCGTGCCCGTCGTTGTCTATGACTTTTACTCTTATCTGAATGCTGTTTATGTCGTTGGCGTCGGCGATGGTTACTTGGCTTCCGCTAGTCCAGCTTAAGCCACCGTCGGTCGAATACTGCATAGAACCCGCCTCGTAATCCACGCCCGCCGTACCGCCGCTTAGGCTAAAATTTATCGTAGTCGGTCTAGCTTTTAGGGCGCTTCCTATGGATAAAGCAAATGTCAAATAATCGCCCAATCCCTCCATGACATCGCTTAGGGCTCTTACCTGTAGCGCTTTTGGAACTGGGGTTGATGAAATAATCTTTGTAGCGACGCCGCCGACTAGTTCGACTGTAATAGAATGTTGGTTTTGTGGATATGGGTTGTTATAAGTTGCAATTACGCTTGATATATGGCCGCCCTTGGCAAATGTAACTTTGCTCAGGCTTACGCCGTCCGAACTAACAGAGCCGCCGCTGCCGTCAGACACTGTTTCTTTTGCGTCTTGGGGCTGGATGTCGTCTAGCGATGCCTGCTGTGAGGCAATGATATCGGCCGCCATAATCTCGTCTTCAAGGTTTTCTTTTGCCGTTAAGCTTTGATCTAATAGCAAAGTATCTTCGTCTGCTATGGCTACGTCTTTATCGCTGTTTTTCGGCATGACGGTAGCGTCTTCTTTGGCGCTTTTTACGATACTTGCTTCGGCCGGCACGACTACCCTTTACTTTAAAATTTGCGCTATTATATTGTTTTTTCTATTTTTTGTATATTGTACTTGAGTGCAGGTGTGGTTTTTTAAATTTACAAACGTAAAATCGCAAACGCGATCAAAATAGGCGCTTTTGTTTGGTATTTCGTTTAAATTTATCCATTTTTTTATTTTAAAAATGTAAAATCTCGTTTAAAAACTTAAGGCTAAAAATGACTGCGCTCCTCGTCGCCGAATACATCGGCATCGCCTCGGCAGCCACGAGCGGATTTATCTTCGCGGTTAAGCGCGACTGCGACTGGCTGGGTATCTTTATCGCCGCGCTTCTGACTGCGCTTGGAGGCGGATTTATGCGCGATGCTATCGTCTCGCGCCCACCGTATTCGTTTACGCACTACGCTCCGTGCATTATCGTGATGGTAATGCTTTTTCTCTCGGCATTTTTGCGCCTGCACAAGCGAAGCGATATCGAGAAAAAATTCCTTTTCGTCACCACCGACGCCGTGGATCTAGTGAGCTTTTCTATCGTCGGGGCGATCGTGGCGCTACAGTTTGGCTACAACGTCTTTGGCGTCGTGCTGCTTGCGCTTTGCAACGGCGTGGGCGGAGGTATGATACGCGACGTGCTGTTTAACGAAGTTCCTTGGTGTCTTAAAACCGGGCTTTACGCGACGGTAAGCATCGTCGTGGGACTGATTTATTTTGCTATGGATTATGCGGGATTTACGAGCGTGTTTTGGGTGATGGGGCTTTTTGCGTTTGGCGTCGTGTTTAGGCTTGCGGCGTATTATCTCGGCTGGCATCTGCCGACTTTGCAGAAGTGAAATTTATCTAACTTTTACCGCGATGCGTTAAATTTGAAAATTTGCAAAATTTACGCGCAAGATATGAAAATACGGATCTGAGCGTATAACTAAAGAGATAAAAAGCTGTGCTAAAAACGCGGTGAAAATTTCGCCAAAAGAAAGCTCCGATCGGCAAATGCGGCTAGGCGCGTCAAAATTTGGTTAACCACCCGGCGAGCCGTGGACAAAACTGGAAAAGTGGCGAGCCGATTGATTTTATAGTACAGATAAATTTTAGCGAAGTTTTTGGAGTTGAAAAAATCGGCGCGGATAAAAACAGTATCAAATTTGACTTGCGTTTGTCGAGTAAAAACGGGGTCGGCGGCGGTTGCCAAATTTGGCAAAATTATGATTTTTGCTTCACTTCCGAGCTAAATTTGAAAGTCTAATCTGCTATTTGCAGTATCGCAGCGGCGATAGCAAAGCCTCCGTCGTGGCTAATGGTGATTTGTGCGTCTTTTAAGTTAAAATTTTTGATGATTTTTTCTGAGAGCTTTACTTTGGGAGCGTTTTTGTCGTCTTTGTAAATTTGCGCGTCAAAGAAAGAAAACTCGGCTGAGATTCCGCAGCCAAGAGCTTTGCTGATAGCTTCTTTAGCTGCGAAAAATCCCGCTATCGTAGCGTCCGTTTTTGCGATATTTATCTCGTCGTCGCTTAAAAAATATCTCAAAAAATCCTCGCCTCGCCGCTCTTTAAGCCTTGAGATCCGCGAGATCGCTACGATATCTATGCCGATCATTGCACCACAAAGTCGGTAAAGTAGATGTTTTTTATATGACCGTCGGCCAAAACCTCGTTCAGGCGATCGACTATCTCGTCTTTTAGGCGATTTTTACCTTTTTGAGTGCTTACCTCTTCATACGTTTTAGACGAGAGGGTAGATACGATGATGTCTCTGATTAGCGGCTTTTTCTTGTCGATTTCAGGCGTTAGCGTCTCGGCGCTAAGCT
>CAUQOI010000142.1:0-3205 GCA_963519525.1 uncultured Campylobacter sp. | reverse complement strand
ATAAGATTATGGCAGATGGGAAGGGATTCGAACCCTCGAAAGCTTGCACTTTACACGCGTTCCAGGCGTGCTCCTTCAACCGCTCGGACACCCATCTATGAAGCCTGGATTATAGCTAAAATTTAATAAGCGCAAACTTATATTTGAGCTTGATCGCGTTTTGCGGCGGCGTCAAATTTGGCGCGCATAAGGGCTTTAGCGTCATAAAGGTGCGGGTTAGGACGCAAAACAGTCAAATTTGCCGCTAAATTTAGCTTAAATTTGAGCAAATTTACCCGCGCTTACCTAGAGCGAAAACAAACATCCTGCACGCCTCGCGAAACGGCTTTATCCAGCTCATCGCGCGACCGACTAGCCCCCAGCGGTGTTTGTACATATTCATCATCGTGCCGATTTCCAGGCACTTTATGCGCTCTTTATCCCACGCCTCGACCTCGTCCGCGCCCGCGATACCCATCTTGATTTTTACCTCCTCTTTCATAAATTTTAGCGTGTCGTGTTTGCGTGTATTCATTTTTGTCGCGAAGTCGTTGAGTAGATCGACCAGCACCAGCCCGCTAAATCGCGCCGCCAAATTTAAGAAAAACTCCCGAAAAATCGGCTTTTCAAAAAACATCGACACGCCTTCTAGCACGAAAACAAACTCCTCTCCCGCGTGCTTTGCGGCCAGCTCATCCATCCACGCAGTCTCTAACATCGAGCACGCTAGGCTGTAGTTTCGCGGCGCCTTTGGCACGAGCTTGTCGCGAAGGGCTATGACGTCGGGTAGATCAAGGTCGTAAAAGGTCGCCTCGGGGCAAAGAGGAGCTAGTCTAAGAGGCCTGGTATCAAGCCCCGCGCCAAGCTGCACGATGACGGCGGTCGGGTGCTCGCGGATAAATTTTACTATACGGTCGTCAAAAAATCTCGCTCGTATCACCGTGCCGACCCTGCTGAGCGTGGAGCGGTCGAATTTAGAAAAATCGTAGTCGATTTTGTTCACGATCTCGCCCGAAAATTCGTCTTTTAGGATAGGATCGGGCTCCTTGTTTTCTCGGCTTCTGAAGTATAAATTTATGAGCAGAGTCTCTGAAACGGCATCGGTAAAAGCGATCTTTTCCATCTCGTTTTTCCTTTTTATTTTGATAATCTTTATAGAAATTGTAGTGCAAATAGATTTAAAATTTTATAAATTTCTATGTTTAACTCGCCGTTAATGCAATGTCGTTTATAATACGGCTTTAAAAATGAAAAAAGGTAAAAAATGAAAAAAATCCTCATCATCGCAGGCTCATGCAGCAACGGCGGCGCGGGACTGCAAGCCGATATCAAGGCATGCGCGCACTTTGGCTGCTATAGCGCGACTGCGGTCACGGCGCTAACGGCCGAAAATACGGACAAGATCAAAAATATCGTCTCGCTAGAGCCGTCCTTTATCGCCGATCAGCTCGAGATGCTCTCGGCGGAGTTTAGCTTCGATGCCGTTAAAATCGGCATGCTCTTTAACGAGCCTATCATGGATGTCGTGCAGAGCTTTTTAGAAAAAAACTCCGCTCCCGTGGTGCTAGACCCCGTCTGCGTCTCGAAAATGGGGCATAAACTCATCAAAGATAGCGCCATTAAGAGGCTAAAAGAGCTGATGAAATTTGCCGCCGTCGCGACGCCGAACCTGCGCGAAGCGGACGTGCTTTTCGGCGATAATTTTACGAATTTGCCGTGCGACGTGATCGTGAAAAAGCACATCATCGCGGGCAAAAGCATCGACACGCTCTACCGCAAGGACGGCAGCGTGCAAAACTTTGAGACGCCGCTAGCCGATCCGCTGGTTATCATAGGTGCTGGCTGCACGTTTTCTAGCTCGCTAGCCTGCCTGCTAGCTCGCGGCGAGAGCCTAGAGAGCGCCATCCAGCAAGGCAAAGAGTACATCTACAACGCCATAATCACCGGCATCGACACGAATCTAGGCGTGAGAAAACTGCTAAATCACGGGGTTAAATTTTAAATTTAGCGTGCATGATGCCGTAAATTAGAGTAAGGATAAAAGAGCTTGCGAGGATTTATGGGTATAAGCCGCAAAGCGTCTTTTATTATTTTTCTAATCGCGGCGACGGCCGTCTACTTAAATTTATACGATGGACGGGAGCTGGCACGAAATTACGAAAAAAATAGTATCGAGATTTTAGCATTGCGCGATTTTACGCGCGAGATTAGGCCTCGCGGAGTTTGGTTTGACCTGCGCTTGGACGGGGCGCGGGTTGAGACGTTTAGCGCCGCGAATGCCGATAAAAATCAAACCGCGAGCTTTATCCGCGTAGATGAGCGAACGAGCGTGCAGGAACCGCTGCGGATACTGGGCTGGGACGCGCCGACTTTTGGCAAACTAAAAGCCAAGCTAAAAAGCGCAAACGTCATAGGCGTAAGGATTTGGGGCAACGAGGCGTTTGGAGGCGAGCGCAAGACGACGATTTATTATCGGAGTGATGGCTTTGGGGGTGCTTATTACGAGATTTTTGACGATGCTTCGGACGAGATACTGCGAGGCGACAAAGAGGCGGGCTGCGACGATAGATTTCATTCAGACGGCGTAGCTTTGATTTATGGCGGCGGGGCTACCGTGGATTTTATGTGCGTAAGCAAAGACGGCAAAAATATAAAGCGTAGATAAAAATCTAAATTTTAGATTTACGCTTTAAATTTGGGGTTTGGTTTGGCGGCTAAATTCGACCTGAAGCGAGGAGGGATAAATTTGCGGGCGGTTTTGTTAAATTTGACTGCCTATGAGCGGGTTTTGTCTGGCTCGCTCGTTAAATTTAGATACGGATAACGGCGGTAAATTTAACCTTTGTGCTTCCTATTATTTATCGGTTTTTTCCAAAGGTATTATAAGATCTATTTGCCTTTCTATCTCATCAGCTTGTTTGTGCGTGAGGCCTGCTATTATGGTCATCTTGGCTATACGATGTTGTATCCTTTGCACTATTTCTACGTGCGCCGGTAAAAAAGCGCGCTCAAGGGTACGACAGTGGATTATATTTTCTGGTTTTATAATCTGATTTCCAAATATAAATCTATCTATAACAATCTTGTCTCTATAAATTTCAATGTAGCTAAAAAATATCACCGAGTATAGCAGCCAGATCAAAAGTGCAGAGCCCAAAATCCCAAGTATGCGCATCCAGCCTCTATAATATATCGCGGTCAGTAGGCCCGGCACAAGCAGGAAAAA
>CAUQOI010000141.1:0-3332 GCA_963519525.1 uncultured Campylobacter sp. | reverse complement strand
AAAAGGAAAGATAATGAAACTATTCGGTACCGACGGCGTCCGCGGCAAAGCGGGCGAAAAACTCTCCGCCGCAACGTCCATGCGCCTTGCTATGGCCGCGGGGATATATTTTAGGCAGTTTGCGTCGCATACGAACACAATTTTGCTAGGCAAAGACACGCGCAGAAGCGGCTACATGATCGAGACCGCCATCGTCGCAGGGCTTACGGCCGTGGGCTACAACGTCCGTCAGATCGGCCCGATGCCAACTCCTGCGATCGCGTTTCTCACCGAGGATATGCGCTGCGACGCGGGCATCATGATCAGCGCCTCGCACAACCCGTACTACGATAACGGCATTAAATTTTTCGACAGCGAAGGCAATAAACTGGGCGAAGAGGCCGAAGCGCAGATAGAAAAGATTTATTTTGACGACGCGCTCATCGAAAGATCGCAAAAGCAAATGCTCGAAATCGGCGCCGCAAAGCGCATCGACGACGTCATCGGCCGCTATATCGTGCAGATCAAAAACTCATTTCCTAAAAACCTGAGCCTACATGGACTGCGCGTGGTTTTAGACGTCGCAAACGGCGCTGCGTACAGGGTCGCTCCGACTATCTTTAGCGAGCTGGGAGCCGAAACCATCGTCATAAATGACGAGCCAAACGGTAGCAACATAAACCTAAACTGCGGCGCGCTCTATCCGCAAAATTTAGCCTCCGAAGTTGTGCGATTGCGGGCGGATTTGGGCTTCGCGCTTGACGGCGATGCCGACAGGCTCGTGGTCGTAGACGAGTGCGGCGAGGTGGCAAACGGCGATAGTTTGCTAGGCGTCATGGCGGCATTTTTACAAGAAAACAAAGCCCTAAAAGGCGGCGCGGTCGTGGCTACGGTGATGAGCAACGCGGCGCTCGAAGACTACCTAAAATCCCACAAAATCAAGCTTCTACGCGCGAACGTCGGCGACAAATACGTGCTTGAAAAGATGAAAGAAAACGGCACGAATTTCGGCGGCGAGCAGAGCGGTCATATCATCTTTAGCGACTACGCAAAAACGGGCGACGGGCTCGTGGCGGCGCTACAGTTTGCGGCACTAGTGCTAAAAAAAGGCAAAAAAGCGAGCGAAATTTTAAGCGAAATAAAACCGTATCCGCAAATTTTATTAAATTTAAAGATCACCGAGAAAAAGCCGCTTGAAAGCATCGCCGGACTAAAAGAGCTTGAAGCAAGCCTCGCAAAAGAGGGCATCCGCTCGCTATTTCGCTACTCGGGCACCGAAAACCTCATCAGGCTTTTGATTGAAGGCAAGTGTGCCGACGCGCTAAAAACACGCATTGACGAGGTCGAGAAATTTTTCGTAAAAGCGCTAAATGGCTAAAATTTTAGGCGTTTTCTTCACGGCGTTTTTCGTAGTTTTCGCGCTCGATCAGGCGGTCAAACAGATATTTTTGAGCGGTTTTTCGTGGCAGGGCGAGTACTTTTCGCTAGTGCTTGCATACAACCGCGGCGTGGCGTTTTCGATGTTTGCTTTTCTTGGGCAGTGGCTCAAATTTATCCAGCTGGCGCTAATCGCGGGCGTTTGCGGCTATCTGCTCTGGCGGCTTAAGCGTAAATTTGACGTGCGGGCTGCGGCGAAAACGGAGCCAAATTTGACCCAAGATAGCGAAAAAAAGGAAATTTTAGAGGAACACGCGCTAGGAGCGGGTATAATCCTGGGCGCGGGCAGTTCAAATTTGCTCGACCGTTTCGTTCACGGCGGCGTCGTGGACTACGTCTACTGGCATAAGTGGTTTGAGTTTGCGATCTTTAACCTCGCAGACGTTATGATCGACGTCGGAGTCGTACTCATACTCTGGCAGAGCTTCGCCGCAGGGCGAAAAGGGGCTAAAAATGGGCGATAACGTTTATATAGCCTACGCGCTTTGGCTGCTTACGGGCTGGTTTGGCGGGCATAGATTTTATCTGGGCAAATTCGTGAGCGGCTTTGCGATGATGGCGCTGTTTTTCATCGGATATAGCCTAGCTTGGGCGATCGTTGGTTACGTGTTTTGGGCGCTTTGGGGCGCGTGGTGGCTCTTTGATCTGCGCTTAACCGGCGCAGCCGTCGAGAAAAATCAGAAAAAAGAAGTGCTAAAAGACAAACTGCGCGCGCAAGACCTCGAGGAGCGGCTTAGACGCCTCTACGAGCTATACGAGAGCGGCGCGATAAGCAAAGAGGAATTTGAAGCGAGAAAGGAAATTTTGCTAGGATAAAGGTCGGTTAAATTTGATACAGTCAAATTTAACTCTTTACGAAAGCATCCTTTTGAGCGACAAAATTTAAATTTGCCGACCGAATTTAGCACTTTCAAGGTGCGGGTTTGGGCGAGTAAAATTTGTAAATTTGACTTCAAATTTGAATAAAAAAGCTAAGGCGAAGTGTTTTGAGATGATTTTTGGGGTTTTGAAGTTAAAATTTGACGAAGATAAGGCATGTAGCCTATCAAGTCAAATTTTAACAAAATCCACAAAAAGCACTCAAAAGACAAGCCTCTAAAAATAAAATTAAAAGGAGAAAAAATGGCAGAGTATTACAACCTCATAAAGTATTTCCACTACTTGTGTTTCATCTCGTGGATGGCGTTTTTGTTCTATCAGCCGCGCCTCTACGTCTATCACGCGGAGAATATGGACAAGCCAGACTTCGTGCGCGTCGTCGAGGTGCAGGAGTACAAGATGTACCACTACATCGGCTGGGTAGCGCTGATCGGCACGTTTTTGACGGGCATTTTGATCATCGTCGCGATGCCCGAGCTTTTGCACAGCGGCTACGTGCATGTCAAGCTCACCGTCGTCGTCATCCTCGCGGCGTTTCACCTGGATCTTGGCCGCTATATGGTGCAGCTACGCGAGAAACGCTGTAACAAGAGCGGCATGTTCTTTCGCGCTTACAACGAAGTGCCGACTATCGCGATGGTTATCATCATTTGGATGATGGTGTATAAGCCGTTTTAAACCGCGATAAATACGCGCCCCGAGGCGGAGTGAACCTGCTTTGCCTCGGTGTTGCGAAGTCAAATTTGGCCTTGAGTTTTTGAGCCGTATCTTACGAATTCGACATACAAAATTAGCGCCAAATTTTGATTTTACTCGGCTCAATTAAACCCGGCCGCCCAAACGACATCAACTCAAATTAAATAGCTAAAATTTGAAAATCTCCCAAACCCAAACGCTTCCGCGCATATCTTTCATCACGGATTCGAGATTTCGGCGCAGGCTAGTTTGTTTAAAGCAAAATAGCTACGAACTGATTTGACGACAATTTATAAATTCGCCCGCCTTGGCGCCGGGTGCCGCTTTAGCAAACTAGGCGC
>CAUQOI010000140.1:0-3340 GCA_963519525.1 uncultured Campylobacter sp. | reverse complement strand
ACATAAATCGCAAAATCGGGGCAGTGCAGCTCGCACTCTCTGCACCCGATACAGGCCTCGGGATGCACCACTTCGATCGTTTTACCTAGCACAGCGCGCGGCTCTACGGCCATCGCCAGCACGCCCGCAGGACAGCGGCTCACGCAGATATCGCACGCTTTGCAGCGCGAGATATCGACCCAGACGGGGACGCCGTTTTGTATCAGCATATTTTTCCTTATCAAATTTAACTCGTAACGATAATTTTATAGCATTTAAGTTAAATTTGGTATTTAAATCGGATAGTAAAATAAAATTTGGAGTTTTTTTGTATGAAAACGAGCAAATTTGAAACGCCCTAGCGGATATGCCGTTCTTGATATTTAGGATTTTTAGTTCAAATTTAACTACTATTACGCAATTTGGCGTAGAGTAAATTTAGAAGTTAAATTTACTGTCGCCGATCCGTAAATTTGGCGACGATTTAACGGATACGGCGGTAAATTTTAAGACTCAAAATAGACAAATTTATGGATGATTTAGTCCCTCACGCCCACTTTGCCAAATCCAGAAAATCTATTTGACGCAAGGCACGACGTGCTTTTGTTTTTGCATGATACGACGTAGGAATTTAGCTCTTTTTTACCTTTTTTGCGGGTATTTTTATCGTTTAGATTCATAAAATCAACCATATTTTTACCCTTAGTATGGTGCGTAAAGGCTACGGTGCCGTCTTTTTCGACGCTGCTTACGATACCTACGTGGGTGACGATTTTAGCTTTTTTGTTATTTTTCGTGCTTCTAGTCGTGTTGTTGAAAAATATCAAATCCCCGACCTGCGGATCGTCAAAAGCGATCAGATTTTTACTCTCGTAGAGCTTAAACATCGCTTCGCTTTTTAGTCCGCGCTTGGTGTAAAATTTATCAAGTTCCTTTTCGTCAAAAAAGTCTCGGTTAAATTTTTTATTTATAAGCGTTACGAAACCAGAGCAGTCGCCGCCGTCTCTTTTACCCACATACTTTTGTATAAGGTCAAGCAGAACTTTTTCTTTTGTGTTAAATCGGTCGCCGACTTTGCCTTGCGTCGTCTCGCTTCCCGAGTTTTGGGTTTTATCTTTTTCTAGCGAAGGCGCAACTTGAATTTGACTTTTCTCCGCCGGCATCGCAGCCTGGATTTGGCTTTGCTTTGTCTGCATCGCTACCGAGGCTTCATTTTTCGGAGCGCTTGGCGAAACGTTAGCGCAGCCCGAAATAAAAGCCGCTAAAAATAGCGCGTGGATTTGTTTTGTTTTGATCTTAGATTTTATAAACATCAGCTACGCGATTACCCCGCTTTCTTTTAAAAATTTGATATTTACAGCAGTTTGAGATTCGCCTTTTTCAAGCGCCGCTTTTTCCTCCGCGCTTGGCTGCTTGACCTCGCGCACGCCGCCTTTGCCTAGTTTCACGAGTCTACCGCCCGCGCACTCGCCATCTATCACGCAGCAGCTTAGCCACTGATCGCTGCCGGTTTTTATCGCCTCGCACATCTTGGCCGCAGCCGCGCCCGGAGCGTAATACGCCGACGTGCCCAGCAGCTTAACGATCTTTGCGCCGCCCGTTTTAGCCTCCTGCGCTACCGCGTCAAATTCGCCGCCCAGATCCACGCTCACGTTGCTTTGCAGCGCCACCATATCGTCGTTG
This sequence comes from uncultured Campylobacter sp., assembly GCA_963519525.1. Lineage (GTDB taxonomy): Bacteria > Campylobacterota > Campylobacteria > Campylobacterales > Campylobacteraceae > Campylobacter_A. The sequence goes on along the minus strand of CAUQOI010000140.1, from coordinate 1,678 downwards.
TGAGAACCTATGATGTGCGCGCTAAAGGCGCTGTTTTTTAGTCCGGTTTTTTGAGAGATTTCGTATTTTAGGCGCGCCGAGTCTAGTTCGCCCGCCATCCCCAGCACCCTGCTTTTATCAAAACCGCTCGTTTTATAGACTAGATACGTGAGCGCATCGAGCGGATTTGTTACGTTTATGATGACGCAGTTTGGGGCAAATTTGGCGATTTTCTCCACCGTGCCTTTTACGATGCCGGCGTTTTTTAGCAGCAAATCCTCTCTAGTCTGCCCTTCTTTTCTAGGGCTTCCGGCGGTCACGACCACGATGTCGCTATCCTTAATAAGCTCAAAATCATCCCCGCCCGCGACGCTCGCGTCCAGGCCGAAAACCGCCGCGCTCTGAGATAGGTCGATCGCCTTTGCGCGCGCCACGTCGCCGAATATATCAACTAGCGCGATCTCGTCTGCGATGCCTCTTAGCAAAATAGCGCTAGCCGCGCTTGCGCCTACGTTTCCGGCTCCGATAACTGAAATTTTCATTTTTTTCCTTTTTTATAAAATTTGATTTTGTAAAATTTGATTAAACGTCGCGCTTGGCCTCATCGCCGCGCTCGCCTTTTTATCGTCGGGCTTATAGTATCCGCCGACATCGATCTTTCGTCCTTGCGCCGCGTTTATTTCATCTGTGATTACGTTCTCGTTTTTCGCGAGATTTTGGGCGACGAGTTTAAATTTATCGCCCAGCTGCGTGCCGCTATCGGCAAGCTCGCTCGCCCAGTAAAGCGCTATATAAAAATGACTCGCGCGCGTATCTAGCTGCCCCACTTCAAAGCGCGGAACTTTGTTTTCTTTTAGATAGCGCTCTACGGTCGCATTTAGGGCATCGGCTAAAATTTCCGCCTCAGGGCTTTGCTTAAATCCCGCTAACTGCTCGAGACTAGCGCCCAGAGCCAAAAACTCTCCCAGGCTATCCCAGCTTAGGTGATTTTGCTCTAGCAGCTGTTCGGCGAGCCTTGGTGCGCTACCTCCGGCTCCCGTCTCAAAGATACTTCCGCCCTCTAGCAGAGGCACGATAGAGAGCATCTTAGCGCTGGTTTCAAGCTCCAAGATCGGAAAAAGATCGGTCAGATAGTCGCGCAGGACGTTGCCCGTGACGCTGATACAGTCCTCGCCGCGCCTCATGATCTCAAGCGACTTTTTGCAAGCGACCGCCGGAGACATGATCTCTATATCAAGCCCGCTAGTATCGGCGCTTGCTAGCTGCGCTCTTACTTTTTTTAGGATTTCTCGGTCGTGAGCTCTGTTTTCGTCCAGCCAAAATATCGCCTTTTGTCCCGTGATTTTCGCACGTTTTAGCGCCAGCTCGACCCAGTTTCGCACGGCGACGTCTTTAACCTGCGTCATCCTAAATATATCGCCTTTTTCTAACTCAAATTTAAATAAAACTTCGTCTTTTGCATTTACCACGTGCGCCTCGCCCGCTTCGCTCACTACAAAGGTCTTATCATGACTGCCGTACTCCTCGGCCTTTTTAGCCATCAGTCCGACGTTTGATACGCTGCCGATTTGAGCCGGATCTAGCGCGCCGTTTGCCTTGATATCCGCGATCGCGGCTTCATAAACCACGGCGTAGGTTTTATCGGGTATCACGGCTTTGGTTTCCCTGGCTATGCCATCTTTGTCCCACATTTTGCCGC
>CAUQOI010000139.1:0-3372 GCA_963519525.1 uncultured Campylobacter sp. | reverse complement strand
TGTTTTAAATTTCAAAGATGGTTCTAAAAACTTTAAATAAAATTTTTATATAATCTCTCTTTTTCACAAAGGTATACAGATGGATAGAAAATCGTGGAGTTCAAAGCTCACATACATTTTAGCCGTTGCAGGAGCTACGGTCGGTTTTGGCGCGACGTGGCGCTTCCCGTATCTAGTCGGGCAAAACGGCGGCGGCGCCTACGTACTCGTGTTTTGTATCGCGATGATCGTGATCGGTATACCGATGATTTTGGCTGAAAATGCGATCGGCAGACGCCTAAAATGCAACGCCGTGGATGCATTCGGCGGTAAAAATATAAATCCCGCGTGGAAAATCGTGGGCTGGATGGGGCTGCTTGGGGCATTTGGCATCATGGCCTACTATATGGTTATCGGCGGCTGGGTGCTAAACTACATCGCGCAGATCGCATTTGGTATGCTAGATCTCTCGCAGGTGCTTAGCTTCGAGGCTACGAGCGCGTTTTATGAACAAAATATCGTGAGCGATCCGCTGGCTATCAGCTTTGCGACGCTTGTGTTCGTGCTCGTAAACTACGCGATCTTGGTGCAGGGCGCGGTCGGCGGTATCGAGCGCTCGGCGAAGTACCTCATGCCGCTACTTTTCGTGCTGATGATCGTGATGATCGTAAAAAACTTGACCTTAGATGGCGTGGCGCAGGGGGTTAAATTTTATCTCACGCCCGATTTTTCAAAGATAAATTTAAAGCTTTTCGTCGAGGTTTTGGGGCAGGTATTTTTCGCGCTCTCGCTTGGTTTTGGCGTGATGATTACTCTTTCTAGCTTTGTTAAAAAGGACGAAGGGCTGGTTAAAATCTCTATCATCACGGGCATCCTAAACACCCTCATCGCCGTGCTTGCGGGCTTTATGATATTTCCGTCGCTTTTTAGCTACGGCGTCTCGCCCGATAGCGGCCCAAGCCTCGTGTTTAAGAGCTTGCCGATCGTTTTTTCGCATATGCCTTTTGGCGGATTTTTTGCGGTGGCGTTTTTTGCGCTGCTGATGATCGCTGCGCTCACGACCTCGCTGCCGATCTACGAGGTCATCATCACGACCCTTCAGGAGAAATTTAAAATCAAACGCAAAAGCGCGATTTTGCTGGTTCTAGGCACGATATTTATATTTGGAAATTTACCATCCTTGATGGCTACTAACCTGCTTTCTGACGTTAAAATTTTCGGTAAAAATATCTTTGACGCATACGACGCCATTAGTGCCACGATATTTTTCGTGCTGACTTCGCTAGGATGCGCGATATTCGTAGGCTGGGTGCTAAAAGACGAAGCCAAGCGCGAGATAATGCAGGGCAGCGAAAAATACGCAAAACTCGTAAACATCTGGTTTTGGTATATCAAATTCGTCGTGCCGTTTATCATTTTGGTGCTTTTTATCAGCTCGTTTTACGATAATTTTTTAAAGTAAATTTGATGGCAAGTCTCGTAAATTTAGCTAACGGCGACCGCCTAAATTTGCGTGTAGATGGTCAAATTTTACTTAGCGAGAGCATCAAAAACGGCAAAAGTAGGCAGACGCAAAAGGAGTTTGCGAACGCGGAGGAGGCGCAAAAAGCCTGCGTGAAAAAGGAGTGGGAGAGCCTGAAAAAAGGCTACGTCCTGCAAAACGCGGTCGCCAAAGCCGGCGAGGCGAGCTTGCACGTATGTATCGGCGGCGGATATACGGGGGCGCTGGCCTTTGCGGGCGCGGAAGGCGAGCTTTTCGTCTATAAATGCGGCGGCTACAAAGAGGGCGGCGCGCTGGATGATTTTCTCATCAGGCTGGACGCGAGCGGCGCCGTAAATCAGCAAATCGTCCTGCCAAAGCCGCTTGCATGGCAGGCGGAGCGCGCGGGCGAGGTTTTGCTTTTGGATCTGGATCATTTTATCTTTAAATTTGATCCCGCAAGCGGCGAATTTAGCGATCTCTCTAAAGATATGAGCTTTAAAAATAGCAAAGAATTTACGAGTTTCGTTTGTGCTGCGAAAGATACGGCGGCGTTTGCGATGTTTGGTCAAATTTTTACTTTACGCGGCGGTAAAATTTCGCCTCTAGCCGAATACAAATCCGAAATGAAAAACTACACGCCGATTTTGTGCGCTGCGCTCGATGGTGACGGCATGCGGCTAGCGCTTCACTGCAAGCAAAACGAGATCAAAATTTTAAGCACGCTAAACGGTAAAATTTTAAACGAGATCAGAGGCGATTTCGGCATTTTTGATAAAATTTGCTTTTTAGCGGACGGCTCGGTATTAGGCAAGGAGCGCTACACGGGCAAGCTAATTTGCCTTGACGCTACAAGCGGCGAGCGGTTAAAGCCAGCATGGCTACGCGACGAATGCTCCGAAGCGGACGAGCTTTGCATTAGCGCGGACGGTTCGAGGCTTGCGCTAATCAGCTACGACAAAGCCCGTATCATCGATCTAAAAAGCGGAAGCTTGCAGCTTAGCTTTGAGCTCTCGCACGTCGTGAAGCGCTGCGAGGCTAAATTTGAGCGCATAAACGGCGAGGAATTTTTGGCCGTGCGCACCGACTACGGCTGCTTTAGTCTTTATAAAATTTAAGGGAAGATATGTTTTATTTTTTACTCGGTATTTACTTTTTTTACGTTGTCGCAAAGGCGATTTTGGCGATTTTGCAGATAAACTTTATACGCGCAGAGGCTAAAAAGCCGGCCGTCGTGCTAGAGCGGGGGGAGTACGAAACCGCCGCCGCCGCAGCGATAACGAATCAAAAATTTGAGATAGCAAGCCTGTTTTATCACGCTGCGATATTTATGATGTGGGCGTGCTGGGGGCTTGGCGAGATGTATGAGAGTGCCTATAAAACGGGAGAACTGAGGGATCATATCATCTTTGTGATGGGCTTTTTGATCATCTCGTCGCTGCTGGAGCTACCGCTAAATATCTACGAAACCTTCGTCAAAGATAAAATGCTCGGCTTTTCAAACGTAACGCCTAAAATTTTCGCGCTTGATCTGCTTAAAACTCTCGCGCTAACGCTGGTGTTTGGCACGCTGTTTGTGTGGCTGGTGCTGCTTTGCATTAGATTTTTGGGCGATTTTTGGTGGTTTTGGGCGTTTTTGCTGAGCTTCGCGGTCGCGCTCGTGATAAATTTAATTTACCCGACGCTCATCGCGCCTATCTTTAACAAAATGCAGCCGCTAGAAGATGGCGAGCTAAAAAGCCGTATAGAAGGGCTTTTAGCGCAGTGCGGATTTAAAAGTAGCGGCGTTTATACGATAGACGCTAGCAAGCGCGATAACCGCTTAAACGCCTATTTCGGCGGTCTTGGCGCGACTAAGCGCGTGGTGCTTTTCGACACGCTCGTTAAAAAACTAAGCCTAGAGGAGATAATCG
>CAUQOI010000138.1:0-3374 GCA_963519525.1 uncultured Campylobacter sp. | reverse complement strand
AAGACTGATGACGGCGCCATAGCGGGGGCGGATCTGGCGTTTTTAGACGACGAGCTAAGGCGGCTAGAGAGTCAAAATGCCGCAAAAACGGAGCAAAAACCAAGCGCTACCGCTAAATTTAACCAAAATCACGCGCCGCAAACGGCAAGCTTTGGCGAGCCGCCCTTTGATCCGGACGACGTGAGCGAGATGTTTAGCGAGGCGGCGGACTATGAGGGTATCGCCGCGTCCTTTGAGCAAGACGCGAGCGAGCAGGCAAGCGCGACCGTAAGGCAAAGTTTAGATACGACAAATTTAATCGGCGACGAGTTTCAAAGCGAAGCGAATTTTGACGACTCGTCCTTAAGTGGGGCAAATTTGAGCAGTCAAAATCCTATGCCAAATTTGGCCGCAAAAACTCAAACCGACCCTAAGGCCGCAAAAAATCAAGCGGTTTTAAAAGAAGCTAAGCGACTGTTTGGAGAGCCGAGTTTGGAGAATCTAAATTAAAGAAAGAGCCTGAAATAGGCTCTTTAAAATTAAAATTTGTATGTGTAGCCTAGGTAGAAACCGGTGTTTGCTTCTTTGGTGTTGTAGCTATAAAATGTTTTGTCAGCTTTGAAGCCTAGTTCGATCGCGTTATTTGCGTCAAGAGAATATTCTCCGCCTAATCTACCACCTAAAACCCAGCCGCTTGCGCTACCGCTGTCGGAATATGCATCATTGGCTGTTAGCTTGTTTTTTAGTTTTGAGTAGCCTGCGTAGCCGCCTAGAACCAATTTAAAGTCTTGCGCGACGATGGGCGTATAGTCGGCGCCGATTAAAAATTTATGCGTATTCCATTTGAAAGAAAACGAACCGTCTGCGTCCTCTCCTTGTTTTTTCACCTTAAAATCGTATATGTATGCTCCGTAAATTCTAAATACGTTAAAATCGTAGCCGCCTTTTATTCCTAGGCCAAACTGCGCTTTTTTTAAAGGATCGCTATCTTGGGATTTTATTTTAGAACCAAATGAGTAATCCCCCTCTAGGCCCAAAAACAGGCCTTCTGCCATAGCTAAAGCAGAGCCCAAGCTAATCCATAGGGCAATCTTGGAAACAAAATGTTTCATCTGTGTCCTTTTAATATAAAATAAAGGTATATTATAAAATTAAATACATTAAACAACGTTGAGTTACTTTGGCTGAGCGGATTGTGTAGATAAAATAAGATCTGGGATTAAATTTAAAAGAGTATATAAAAATAAGTCGGTTTTTTAGACCGACTATTCGTTTAGTATCGAAAGCAACTCTTTGTTATCCTTTGTTTTTAGCATCTTGGCATATAAAAATTTAAGCGCCTCTACATCGTCCATCGTCGCGATCGCCGAGCGGATAGCCCAGATCTTTTGCAGTTCGTCGGGTTTTTGCAGTAGTTCTTCTTTTCTGGTGCCCGATTTTAGTACGTTGATGGCCGGGTAAATTCGGCGGTCGGAGATATTGCGATCTAGCACGATTTCGCTGTTGCCCGTGCCTTTAAACTCCTCAAAAATCACCTCGTCCATACGCGAGCCCGTGTCGATGAGCGCAGTGGCGATGATGGTGAGGCTGCCGCCGTGTTCGATGTTTCGCGCCGCACCGAAAAAGCGCTTAGGTTTATGTAGGGCGTTTGCGTCTACGCCGCCGGTTAACACCTTGCCGCTAGGGGGCGTTACGGTATTATATGCGCGTGCTAGACGGGTGATGCTATCAAGTAGGATGATGACGTCCTTGCCCATTTCTACGAGGCGTTTTGCCTTTTCGATGACGAGCTCGGCGACGCGTACGTGGTTCATCGCAGGTAGGTCAAACGTCGAGCTAAACACTTCGCCCTTTACGCAGCGCTGCATGTCGGTGACCTCCTCGGGACGCTCGTCCACGAGCAGCACCATGAGATGCGACTCCGGGTGGTTGCGCGCGATGCCGTGGGCTAGCTCTTTCATAAGCTCGGTTTTACCGCTTCTTGGAGGGGCGACGATGAGGCCGCGCTGACCCTTGCCAAGAGGCGTAAAGAGATCTAGCACGCGGCCCGTTAGCTTCATTGGATCATACTCGAGGCGAAGTTTTTCCGTCGGGAAAAGCGGGGTTAGGTTGTCAAATAGCGGGCGCTCCTTAGCCTCGATTAGCGGCATATAGTTTAGCGCTTCGATTTTTAGCAGGGCGTAGTATTTTTCCTGATCTTTTGGCTCGCGCACTTGGCCTGTCACGATATCGCCCACGCGCAGGGCAAATTTGCGAATTTGAGAGTTTGAGACGTAGGCGTCGTTTGAGCTGTCGCTGATGTTTGCGTCCACGGCTCTTAAAAAGCCGTAGCCGTCGGGCATAATCTCTAAAATGCCCGTGAAAAGTATAAATCCGCCTTGTTTTGTTTGGGTTTTTAGGATCTCAAATATCAAATCTTGTCTGCGAAATTCACGCGGATTCTCGACGCCTACGCTGTTTGCTATTTGCACTAGCTCGTCTAAGCTTAGCATCCTTAGTTCTTCGATTTTGTGGCCGTCGACGGGGATATGAGTGCGCGAGTTTGGATATTTTTTGGTCGTTTTTTGATTTTCCTGCGCCGAATTTGCAGGCTGGGTTGCGTTATTTTCCATCGTGTCCTCTTTAAAATTACGGAATAATTTTGTAGATAAATTTAAGTTTCAAAAGAAGTTTTTGAAAGTCGCATTTTATAAAATTTTGGCTTTGATGTCAAGAAGTGATATAATCTCGCCAAAAATGAAAAGGAATATCAAAATGATGGATTTTAAAGACGATAAGCGCGAAAAAACGATAATAAAAACCGCGCTTATCGGCATAGTTACGAATTTTTTCTTAGCCGGAGCGAAAATCTTTATCGCCATGGTCTCAAACTCGGTCGCGCTGATATCGGATGCCGTAAATAACCTTAGCGATGCAGGCTCAAGTATCATCACGATTTTTGGCTCAAAGCTAGCTAGCAAGATGCCAGACGAAGACCACCCCTACGGCTACGGTAGGACCGAGTATATCGGCGGTCTCATCGTTTCGGTTATCGTGCTGATGCTGGGATTTCAGTTTCTAAAAACTTCGGTCGAAAATATCTTTGCACCTGAGCCTACTACCTTTACGATGCCGTTTTTGGCGTTTTTGTTCTGCGCGATATTCGTCAAATTTGCGCTCGGCTTTTACTACAAAAAGATTGGCAAACAGACCAAATCTATCTCGCTTAGGGCCGTAGGGCAGGAGGCTTTGGGTGATGCGATCATATCGTGCGTTATCCTCGTTTCCGCCGCGCTATCGTACTTCGCCGATATCCAGATAGACGGTTACGCGGGCGCTTTGGCGTCGCTTTTTATTATCGTAAACGGCGTACTTTTGTTAAAAGAAACCTTCGATAAAATCATCGGCCAGCGCGT
>CAUQOI010000137.1:0-3480 GCA_963519525.1 uncultured Campylobacter sp. | reverse complement strand
GGATAAATATCTGCGCAAGCTAGAAGCTATGATGCTGGTGCTTGACCGCGAGAAAATTTTCCTCTTAAGCGGAACGGGCGACGTCGTAGAGCCCGAAGACGGCAAGATAGCCGCCATCGGAAGCGGCGGCAACTACGCCCTATCCGCAGCTCGCGCGCTGGATAAATTTGCTCAGATCGACGAGGAGGAGCTCGTAAAAGAGAGCCTAAAGATCGCGGGCGAAATTTGCATTTACACGAACACGAATATAAAAACCTACGTTTTAGAATAGAGAAAAGATGAATTTAACCCCAAAAGAGATAGTGAAATTTTTAGACGATTACGTCATCGGGCAAAAGGACGCTAAAAAGATCATCGCCATCGCGCTACGAAACCGCTACCGCAGGATGAAACTGGATAAAACGATGCAAGACGATATCATGCCAAAAAACATCCTAATGATAGGCTCCACGGGCGTGGGAAAAACCGAGATCGCAAGACGCTTGTCAAAGATGATGGGCTTGCCGTTTATAAAAGTAGAAGCTAGCAAATACACCGAAGTGGGCTTCGTCGGACGCGACGTAGAAAGCATGGTGCGCGACCTGGCGGCTGCGTCGGTAAATTTGGTTAAGGCCGAACAGCGCGAGAAAAATCGCGAAAAAATAGACGAATACGTTAAAGATAAGATAATAAAAAAACTCCTGCCACCTCTGCCGACGGGTGCGAGCGAAGAGAAAAAGGCAGACTACGAAAAAAGCTACGAAAAGATGATGAGTAGGCTAGAAAACGGCGATCTAGATGATCTAAGCATCGAGATAGAAGTCGTGCAAAATAGCTTTGACGCTGGTGCGAACGTGCCGCCCGATATGGCGCAAATGCAAGAGAGCTTCGTCAAAATCATCGGCCTAAGCAACAAAACCGTCAAAAAAGAGATGAAGGTAAAAGACGCTAAAGAGGCGCTCAAAAACGAAGCTAGCGATAAAATTTTAGATATGGAGAGCATCAAAACCGAGGCCGTGCGAAGAGCCGAGAACGAAGGCATAATCTTTATCGACGAGATCGATAAAGTCGCGGTGAGTTCCGGAAACTCAGGCAGGCAAGATCCGAGCAAAGAAGGCGTACAGCGCGACTTGCTACCTATCGTGGAGGGTTCAACCGTGACTACCAAATTTGGCGCCATAAAGACCGACCATATCCTTTTTATCGCCGCGGGCGCCTTTCACATCAGCAAGCCAAGCGATCTAATCCCGGAGCTTCAGGGACGTTTTCCGCTGAGAGTAGAGCTTGATAGCCTAGATGAAAATGCGCTGTATCAAATTTTAACCCAGCCAAAAAATTCGCTACTCAAACAATACGAAGCGCTTTTAAAAACCGAAAACGTGGAGCTTAAATTTAACGATGAAGCCATCAAAGCTATCGCCAAAATAGCTCAAAACGCCAACGAAAAAATGGAAGATATCGGTGCTAGACGCCTACATACCGTGATCGAGCGAGTGATCGAGGATATCAGCTTTGAGGCTAACGAGCACGGCGGCGAGACGGTAGAAGTGGACAAAGCCCTCGTAGAAAAGCGCCTCTCAGACGTCATCGAGGATCAAGATCTAGCGAGATATATCTTATGAAATCAGGCTTTGTTAGCATCATAGGCCGTACGAATGCAGGCAAAAGCTCGCTTTTAAATTTTTTGCTTGATGCGAAGATTACCATCGTCTCGCACAAGCAAAACGCCACGAGGCGCAAGATCAGCGGCATCGTGATGAACGGCGAAGATCAGGTCGTTTTTACCGATACGCCGGGACTTCACGAAAGCAACAAGACGCTAAATAAGCTCATGATAAACGAAGCGATAAAATCGATGAGCGACTGCGATGCGATCGTGTTTTTGGCGCCCATTCACGACGGCATAGACGACTACGTCAAATTTCTAAATTTAAATCCGCAAAAACCACATATCTTGGCGCTCACCAAGGTTGACGAAGTCTCAAATGCCAAGGTTCTTGAAAAAATCGCGCAATATCAAAAATTTCAAGACAAATTTACCGCGCTTTTGCCTTTTAGCGTCAAAAAGCAAACCTACAAAAAGCCCCTTTTGGATGAAATTTGCAAGCTTTTGCCTGAGCACGAGTATTTTTACGATCCGGAATTTTTAACGCCGACAAATGAAAAGGAAATTTTTCGTGAATTTATCCTTGAGGCGCTCTACGACAATCTAAGCGACGAGATCCCCTACTCTACCGACGTGCTCATAGATAAGGTCAAAGAAAAACCGGAAATAACTGAAATTTATGCCACAATAATCACCGAGCGCGAGATACATAAATCTATGATTATCGGAAAAAACGGACAAACCATCAAAAGAATCGGGATAAATTCAAGAAAGTTAATATCAAATTTTACGGGACAAAAAATCCTCGTAAAGCTCGTTGTAGTCGTGAAAAAAGACTGGCGTAAAGACGAAAAAACTATAAAAAGCTTGAATATTTTATAAATAATTATTAAGTTACCTAATTTTTGTGCTATAATAACGCCATTGGTTGTGGGTTCTATTATTTTTTTGCAATCATACAATTGATTATTTGTTTGGAGGAAATTTAAACTATGGCAAAAAACAAAGGCGATACAGGAAGCATAGTCACATACGATCCGTATCTGCAAACCTCTTATGCTTTTTCTAATAATAAAATTTTTCCAACGGAATTAAGCAAAGCTAATAAAAATAGCTTTTTCATATCGTATGTCAAATATAAAGATATCACGGTAGGAAGCGTGGAAATTCCGATATCGACCGAAGAAGACGATACGTCAAACCTAATAACCATAAAAGCTTATGAGCAATTTAACCTAGATCCAGCAACTGAATACAAGATAGTGTACAATGAGGTTCCAAATATCTCATCCGAAACTAAAATTTTTAATGTATTCATATCTGACGTTTTGTCTACAGACAAATTGTACTCTTTAGCAATAAAGAAGATTCCATTTATAGATTACGTAGTTCCTGCTCCATTGGCGTTTGATGCATTATACAAAAAGAACATACTTTCTGCTCAAGATACGGAAGCCTTTATAGTAATACAAGAGGATGACGCTTTTATAGCAGTTTACTACAACGGAGAGTATATTCAGTCAAGACCACTTAGATATTCTATAAAAAATATTAGCGAAAAATTTGCTACTTTAAGCGGAGATAAATTAAACGATAGTGCGTTTTTAAATATACTTAAACACGGAACAAATACGCCTGATGATAAAAATAAAAATTTCATAACGGAAATTTTTGACGAGATAGCTTATTATATAGGCGATATCGTAAATAGTCTTAGCAGGTTTAATGGGTCAAGTATTTCAAGCATATATATAGTAGCTGATGTAATAATGGGTGATTTTGCAGAATTTATGCAAGAAAAACTAAATATACCAACCAAAAATCTTGAGCTAAATATCGCAATAAATTCAAAAGAAATAGAGATAAGCAACATCCATAATATTATGGTGGTTAAT
>CAUQOI010000136.1:0-3601 GCA_963519525.1 uncultured Campylobacter sp. | reverse complement strand
AAAAGAGCTTTGTAGTGGCGGTCAAAGTCGCTGATCTGCTCCGAGCCCCATTTCCAAAATACCGTATCGATGTCCTTGACGCGAGTGTAGAAAGGCAGCTGGTAGTATTTGACCGCGCCGCTTTGGAAGCGCTTTAGCGGTTCGAAACTCTGGCAGTCGGCAAAAAGCGCTTCGTTATTCATAGCGATGAAAATAAGCCCGGCAGCGCTTTGAGAGCACATTTTGCGAAAGTCGTCGCGGCTAGGGTTTGGCTTATACTCGTAGCTTAGATAAGAGCCCACGATATCGGGGTGGATAAAGGTAATATCTTTAAACGCGTTCGTTACTTCAGCGTAAATTTCTTTGTTCGGCACGACGATGAGCGAGCGGTTGTAGAGGTAATTTAGGATGATCTCGTCGCCGCTTTTAGGCAAAATTCCCGGTATCGGTAGGGCTTTTTGCGCTAACGTGTCAAATACCTCAAATCGTACCTTTGCAAAGCCGCCGCCCTTTTCCGTAACGACCGCGCGAGCGATGATTGAGCTTTGAGCGCCGTCAAATTTGTGCATCACGACGCCGCTACTACCTACGACGATATTTGAGTTGTCTATGATCGTGCCTACGCCTTCATCCACGCTTATTAGCGGGGTTTTATACTCTCTCATCGAAAACTCGGCCGCAAAGCTAAGGCAAGCCGCCGCTAAAAATAAAAGAAATTTTTTCAAAATTTATCTCCTGAAAGTTTGAAATTTTGGCGCTCATTATATCTGAAACTGGCTTAGATTTTAAGATAAAAGTCAATATATCTTTTTGATAATAGGCTTTTGTGAGAGTATAAAAGCTCGATTATATCGAGGTTTTGTCAATGAAAAATATTTTTTATTTTGTGTGTTTTTGGGTTAGCATTGTCTTTCAAAATGCGGTGTGTCTATAAAGTTTTTGAAGTTTCCGCCCCATTTGTTACTTTGATCTAAGCTTTCCCAATAGTCGCCAATGCTTTGAAGCTGTGATTTTGATTGTAGCCACTCGCCGTTTTTAAAAATATGCAAATCAGCGGCACATCGTTTTAGGTGCATTGAATTATAAGTTCTTGATTTGCCCTCTTTGATATAAATTTCCTGCTGTGCTTGCGTGCGCTCGACTTCGCCCAATCTGATTGTATAGCCATTGCCGATTAAATAATTTAGAAGCTTTGCGAGGTCTTGAGTAAATTTCTCTTGATTTTGCCCTAGCGTCATTTATGTAGCCTTATGTTTTGGTGTAGAAATAAATCGTAAATTTTGTCAATTTTCTTTTGTAAATTTGAGATATCAGCTGTAAAAGATTTTTCTATCGTGGATAGTTTTTGATTAAAGGCGTTTAGCCTTTGCGATATTATCCAATTTATGATAGTAAAGAATAGAGCCGTTACGGTTATTAACGGCTCAATGTAATCCACTATGAAACTTGCTTGCATTTCTTACGCGATAGTTACGTGTTGCATATTTATAACAAAAACTTCCTCAAACTTAACCCCGTTAAAGGTTTTGTTTAGAAGCGCAGTGCGGATCTCATCCTCATCTTTGCTATAATCTGCGTAAAATTGAAATGTAGTCTTTGCTTTTGAAGCGGCAGATTTACCCGTTACGGTCACATCCCAAAGATCAGCTACGACCTCATTTCCCGACGTGCTTTCAACCTCATAAACGACGAATTTACCGTCAAGGTTATTTTCTGCAAATGTTTTAGCCGTTGCGCCGTCCGCAGGAACAGCAAAGCCAAACGTACGATTTCCTAAAGTATTTCTAATTAATGATTTAGCCATTTTTTACCCCTTTCTTACGCGTCAAATTTCAGTTTTGCGTATTCGCATTTTGTAGCTAGAACGTAATCACAATCAAACTTACCGACGACGTCCGCGCTCAAATCCTTAAAAGTCTTAGCGGCTTTAACGTGCGGAACGCTGAAAATAGTTGAGAGCCTACCCGTAGCGTCTTTTTTACCTACAACTATGCTTTTTTTGTTTAAAGGGCTAGGAATTGCGGCAACAGCGACGCCACCCTCACCAACGTTTTTAAATTTTTCTACTTTTCCAGCCATAAGACCGATTAACGCCGTAGTGTCGCCGTCAGTCGCGCCGATAGCCGTAACAGTCAAAGAGCGTAAGCCCTTAATAGTTTGCTTTAGCATTTTCTTTACTCCTTTGAGTTTTATTTTTGCGTTATGCTGCATAAACGACGAAATATTAACGAACACTGTTAATAATTGCTTCATTGATTAAATAAATATCCAAAAATACGGGATTTAATCTAAACAGTAAGCAAGTATAAAAAATCCAAGATTTACGCTAGCACGAGCCAAAGCGACGCCGCTCAGCAGTTTAATCCGCAATAATCAAATTTAACGGGGATAACTAGCAACGAACGAAAAAGCTAAAGTCGCTTTGCGGGGAGCTCGTGCAAGCGGCATCTATAGGGAAAATATGCCCCGGTTTTAAGACAAAAAAAGTCCGAAAGGGGAAGCTAGCAAGCAAGGGGAGAGGGAACGCCAAGCTCCGACGGCGCAGAGCGCCTGAAGCTTGGCGGGAAAGAACAAAAAGCGGGGAAAAAAACAAATACGGCTAAATTTGAAAGATCAAAGCATAAATAACGCACAAGCAACGCTATCAACCTTAAGACCGCCAACCTCTAAATGTGTTTTACAAAGGCGCGCGAGCTTGTCCTCGTCCATTGTCTTTTTTACGTTATGGACTAAAACCTGCTTTTTACGGCGGTTAGAATTTGCGCAAAAAGCCTTATATTGCTTAAAATAGTTAAAGTCGTCTATCGGTGGCGTAGTCGTATCGTCCTCGTAATGGACTTCATAGATATATTTAATTTTTGCAGTAGAAGCCGCAGTTAAAAACGCCTGCAAACTAGATAGGCTTTTAGCCTCAAGCGTTGAAGTTATTACGCGATTTCCTTGCTGTTGAGTTACTTTATATATAGGCATTATTTAGGCTCCTTTTCGATCATATAACGAAAATAACTACCATAAGAGAAAAAAGAACTATTAAAATCAGATAAAGAAGCATTTTTAAAATATGTAAAAATATCGTTAAATTTAGCTCTAATGGCAGAAACAAATTCATCATAAGTATATAACCTAGCGTAATTATTAGTATGTTGCTCACGTGTAGAACTATAATAAAAGTAAAGCGTAGAGAAAAAAGGATTAAAACGCTCCATTATCAAATTTAAATAAAAATCTAAATCGTTAAAATCAGAATACAAAATTTTTATAACATCAAATGATTTTTCAAAACCTGCACCGC
Organism: uncultured Campylobacter sp.; assembly: GCA_963519525.1. Lineage (GTDB taxonomy): Bacteria > Campylobacterota > Campylobacteria > Campylobacterales > Campylobacteraceae > Campylobacter_A. Next base: position 330 of record CAUQOI010000136.1, on the reverse strand, counting down.
CTGCAAACGAACGCCAATCAACGCCAAAGTAATCAGGCTTTAAAATAGATATTTCGATATAATCGTGAACCGATAAAGGGAAACGACGAATATCATAATCACCCGTAAATTTTGATTTTTCTAAAAAAAAGACAGTATTAACCAAAACAAAAGGACAAAGACCAAAACGAGGACTTATTTTTTCCGAACCGATATCAAAATGCAAACGATAAGAAAAAAACGGAATAGAGCTAAACGTCGCGCTACCCTCATAAACCCCCAAACGCAAGAAAACAAGATCAGGAAAATACTTCTCTTGGCAGCATTGACACATTAAAGCAACCATTATTC
>CAUQOI010000135.1:0-3607 GCA_963519525.1 uncultured Campylobacter sp. | reverse complement strand
CTTTTATACGGCGAGCCGCGAAATTCGCCGAATGCGTACTCGCTCTCGTCGTGATTTATGTCGGTGCTGATAAATTTAGGCGTCTTAACCGCGGCTGAAATTTTACTGACGTTTCGTGCGCCGAGTACGAAATCCACGTAAGGCGCTCGTTTAAAAATTTCGCTTCCCAGATGGCTTGCCGTGCAGCCGCAAACGCCGATTTTAGCGCCCGCTTTTTTTACTTTTTCAAAGCCGCCGACCTCGCTAAAAAGCTTATGTACGGGCTTTTCGCGCACCGAGCAGGTGTTGATGAGGATGAGGTCGGCCTCGGAGATGTCCTGAGTGAGCTCGTAGTCCTCTTTTTGCTTGAGCTCGGCGATGATGTGCTCGCTATCGCGGACGTTCATCGCGCAGCCTAAAGTTTGGATAAAAAGCTTTTTTTGCGCTGCGCTCAAAGGATGTGCACCTCGTACATATAGTCGTTTTCGTCGAGTCCGTATTTTACGGTGCGGTGATAGACGCTAAGGCCCTTTTCCTCGAAAAATTCAACCAAAGCGATGAGTTGTTTGTGGCTGTTTTCTCTGTCGAAATAGAAAATTTGTTGCGGATCTTTAGCAAATGCCGCTTCGATTTTTTCAAGAGAGATCGTTTTTGGTTTGGCGTCAAGTTGCGTTCTAGCGAGTTTTAGCTCCATTTTTTATCCTTTGAAATCTTTAATTTAATCTGTGAATATAGCAAAAACATCATAAAAAACGCATTAAACTTCTTAAAAGTATAAAGCTTGTATAATACCCTTCTAACTCAAAAATTCCCCCAAATTTAAATAACGGAGCAAAAATAATATGGAAAAAATAGCAGATATCATAGAATCTATCGCAAATGAAAAAGGGCTTGAAATCGAAGACGTAAAAGAGCGCGTCATAAGAGCTATTATCAATACCGCAAAGAAAATTTACGGCGAAAACTACGAATACGACGCGGTTATAGATAATGCGACCAAGACCCTTCATCTATATCAAAAAATCACCGTCGTAGAGGACGACGATGAGCGCTTGGCCGAGGATAACGAGCATTATCTCGGCGTAAGCGAAGCCAAAAAAGTAGACTCTGGCGTAGAGATCGGCGACGAGCTAACATACGAGCTATCTACCGACAACCTCGGTCGAACCGCCGCGCAGACGCTTCACAAGGAGCTTGAGTACCACATCCAGCGCTTGATGGAGGAAAAAATCTTCCAAAAATATCAAGACATGGTCGGGCATATGGTTTTTGGCTCTGTTACGCGCGTGGATAGCGATGAAAATACCTTCATAGAAATAGACGAGTTGCGAGCCGTAATGCCGCGCAAAAACCGCATAAAAGGCGAGAAATTTAAGCCCGGCGACGTCGTAAAAGCCGTCATAAAAAGCGTCTATATCGACAAATCTATGGGCATCAAGGTCGAGCTAAGCCGCACGTCGCCAAAATTCCTCGAAGCGCTACTAAAAGCCGAAGTACCGGAGATCAAAGACGGACTAGTGCTGATTGCGGCAAGCGCTAGAATCCCGGGCGAACGCGCCAAAGTAGCGCTCGTAGCCACCTCACCTAACGTCGATCCCGTGGGCGCTACCGTGGGTACCAAAGGCGTGCGCATAAATGCCGTCACAAAGGAGCTAAACGGCGAAAATATCGACGCGATCGAGTATTCGGCCGAGCCTGCGATCCTCATCACGCGAGCGATGGCGCCGGCGATCATCAGCTCGGTTAAAATCGGCGAGGACAACAAAGCCGTCGTGAGCCTAGTAACCGAGCAAAAGAGCAAGGCCATCGGCAAAAGCGGCATAAATATCAGGCTAGCTAGCATGCTAACGGGTCACGAGATCGAGCTAAACGAGCTGGGCGCTAGAGGCGAGAGCAAAGACGAAAACGCGAAAGATCTAAAGGCGCTGTTTGGCGATCTGTAGCCGATTTGAGACCTTTGGTCGCATTTGTTTAGAGCGGTAAATTTAGGGTGCAGCGTCCGGATCAAATTTGAGTAAATAAATCTAGTCCAAATTTGACCTGTTTCGCGCGCTAAAATTTGCCGCTTTTTATTTTAATACATTAAATTTTTATCCGTATCCATGCTTGATAAAATGAAAGAAGCTTGCTAGTAGTGAAATTTTAAGGCGGAGAGTAGCCGCCTGATTTGGAGTTATTTATTTTTAGTAGAGCGGTACATCGGGTGCTGGTAGTCGTTCCTCTCGCAGCCCGTAGCTAAAAATCCAAATGCCAAAGCAAGCGCGCACAATATAACTTTTCTCATTTTTTCCCTTTTTTGAATTTCATTTTCGCGCGATTATAGCAAATTTTGCGAAATTACCAAAATTGCCGCGGCTAGTTTTGACGGAATTTGGGCGGAGCTATTTTGCGTCAAATTTGTCGCCGTTCAGTGAGAGTCAAAAAGTGCGTGCGTTAAATTTGCTCGCCTGATACCCGCATGCGACGGATCCGCGCTCGCGAGCAAATTTATTAGCTCAAATTTGTCCCGTCCTGCGACACCCCGAGCCGCAATATATTAAATTTTTATCCAAAAAAAAGTAGAATATCACATCTTAAATTTAAGGAAAAATCTGTGTTGCAAGCATTAGCGCTTAGATATAGACCGCGAAATTTTAGCGAGCTCGTAGGCCAGGAGGCCGTCAGCACCAGCCTCACGCACGCTCTGGACGAGAACCGCCTCACTCACGCCTACCTTTTTTCGGGGCTTCGCGGTAGCGGCAAGACCTCGAGCGCGAGGATATTTTCAAAGGCGCTTGTTTGCGATCACGGACCGACTAGTCGGCCCTGCGAGCAGTGCGCCAACTGCATCGCCGCAAACGAAGGCCGCCACATCGATATCATCGAGATGGACGCGGCCAGCCACCGCGGTATCGACGATATAAAGGGGCTCATCGAGCAGACCAAGTACGCTCCGGCGATCGCGCGCTTTAAGATTTTTATCATCGACGAGGTGCATATGCTCTCCACGCCCGCGTTTAACGCGCTGCTAAAGACGCTCGAGGAGCCGCCGCCCTACGTCAAATTTATCCTAGCCACGACCGATCCGCTAAAGCTCCCAGCCACGGTGCTATCGCGCACGCAGCATTTTAGATTTCGTCAGATCTCGCGCCCGGACGTCGTCGCGCATCTTGATTTTATCCTAAACCGCGAAAACGTCCCACACGAAAAAGAGGCCCTCGAGATACTCGCTCGTAGCGGCGCTGGCTCGCTGCGCGACACCCTCACGCTGCTAGATCAGGCCATCATCTACGCCAAGGGCGAGCTCACGCAAAGCGCCGTCGCGCAGATGCTAGGACTCCTTGATCCGCAGCGTATAGAGGAGATCTTGGCGCTTGTTATGAGCGGCGATAAACCTGCCGTAAGCGCGGCGGTAGCGCAGCTGGAGAGCTACGACGCCGAGATGGTGATAGATGAGATAACGGCCAATCTCAAGGCGAATTTCCTCGCGCAAAGTCCGAAATACTCGCTGCTTTTGTATGAGAGATTTTTTAGGATCCTCTCGCAGGCGCGCTCGATGCTAAGCGTCAGTAGTGACGGCGGATTCGTGCTTGGAGTGATGCTTTTTATGATGATCGAGGCGATAAATCTAAAATCGATCGACGAGATG
>CAUQOI010000134.1:0-3616 GCA_963519525.1 uncultured Campylobacter sp. | reverse complement strand
TAGGTATTTTGATAAATGAAGTAGAAAAATTTAATTTCGTAAATTGGAATTTGGGACAAATATTTTTTGGGTTAAATTTGAAAAAGGACGGGGTAAAAAGCTTAAATTTGGCGAAATTTGAAGGACTATCGGACAAAATTTGATCTTTCGCCCGATAAATTTTAAAAACTAGAATTTAACCTCGAACGAAGCCGTGAAGTTTCTGCTATCGCCTAGATATAGATCGGTCGTGCCGGTTCCGGCGCCGTCGCTCTCGCCGGGGCGCACGCTTACGTAGTATTTTTTATCAAAGATATTATTTACGTTAAATCTTAGCGTGGTTTGCTTGCCTAGCCATGATTTAGTCGCGTATCTAACACCAAAATCGGCCGTGAAGTAGCCGTCTACGCTCTGGGTATTTCTATCGTCGACGTAGCGTTTGCCGGTGTAGTGTAAATTCGTCATGAAATTTAGCTTATCGGTATTCGGTACGGCAAAGTCAAACACGACGTTTGGCTGAAATTTAGGCGCGCCCACTACGTATTTTTTATTCATCGCGCCCAGATAGGTATCTTTTAGCTTCGCGTCAAGTAGCATAAAGCCGCCGTAAACGCTTACGTATTCGCCTATCTTTCCGCCTGCGGTCGCTTCTAGGCCGCGGTTAATTTGCTTGCCTTGCTTCGCAAAAACGCCGTTGCTGACTCTATAATAAAGCGGCCTTTGGATCTGAAAGAGCGCGGTAGATAGATCTACGCCGCCAAGCGTCGTTTTCGCGCCCAGTTCGTACTGCTCGGTTTTAACCGGTTTTACGTATACTAGCGTCCTGCCGGCATCGTAGTTAGGCGGTACTAGGCCGTCTACTTGGATACTGTTTGAGTAGGTGAAATAAATGCTTGTGCTATCAAACGGTCTATACGTTAGCCCGGCTAGCCACGTAAACTCTTTATCTGTGTTACTTCCGACTTGGCTTCTAGGCGCACCTGCCGGTATATTTGCGTAGCTTTTTTGGTTTACCCAGGTATACGTTAGCGCGCCTAGGAAGCTAAATTTATCGTTAAATTTGATATCGTCGGCTAAAGTCGCGTTGTAGGTTTTAAAATAAATCGCCTTTTTTAGGCCGCCTGATTTGTAAAAGTTATTCGGCATGTTAAATTTACTAAAATTGCCCCAGCGCTGATTTCCTAGAGTTGAGTTGCCGCCGCCGGGATCTGCCGTCTTTGACTCGTAGATATAGCCGTAGGTCGAGATACCGAGATTATGCTCGATACCGCCCGTTTGGACGTTTCCCATCGCTTTAGCAAACCAGCTTTGCAAGATAAACCTAGGCGCTTTGCTTCCGTGATTTTGCACGGAGGTAGAAACCTCGCCGTTATTGCCCGTTAGCGTATGTCCTTGCTCTACGGTGTAGCGATCTGAAATGTGGTAGTTGTAGCCCGCTTCGCCGTACCAGTTTTCGCTAAAATCGTATTTAAATTTGATGCTGGCGTTGTAGCTTTCTAAATCCATACCCGACCACTCTTGTCCGAGCCACTGCGTATCGTTTGAGATGGCGTTAGGTACTTTAAAATTAGCTACGCCGCCCGTTTGCGGAGACATCAAGCGTCCGCCGTAGCCGTATCTGATGTAGTTGTAGTAGGTGAAATTCGTCTCGACAGCAAGCCTATCGGTCGGATAAAAATCAAGCGCTAAATTTGCCAGTTTGCTGCGTTTGGTACTATTTTTTACGAAGCCTTCGCCGTTGTTAAAATAAAAAATACCGCGGTAGCCGACCTTTTCAAAGCGATCCGAAGTATCTAGCATTAAGCCGAAATTTGACTTCTCGTTCCAGTCGGTGCGTATGATGGTTTGGTTAGAAACAGGGCGCTTGCGCGTGTAGTTAAAGATACCGCTTGGGTGCTGCGAGCCGTAAAGCGAGCCCGAAAGACCGTTTTGCACCTCGAGTTTTTCAAATATCATCATCGGCACGGCAGTAGTCGCAGTGACCATAAAACCGTCCCAGTAGTTATTTCCGATGACGCCTCCATACATACCGCGAGTGGCAGGACGAGTGACGGAGCCCGAGCCCATATAGCCCACTGTTGCGCTCGGTATCGTTCTCCAAACGCTCTCGAGCCCGCTCGCGCCCAAATTTTGCGCTAGCTCGTTGGTGACGGTGTTGATTTGCAGCGGGATGTCTTTGATCTTTTTGTCCATTAGCGGTCCAAAAAGCGCGTCTTTTTGTAAAAAATGCTCAGAAATGCCCGAGTCCGAAACACTCTCGCCCGTCGAGTTCGTAACCTCGACCGCCTCAAGTTTGACGCTGTCAGCGGCGTTTGCCGCACCTGCGCATAGCGACAAAACTATGCACGTTATAAATGAGAATTTCATTATATGCACCCCTTAAAAGATTTAAAATAGCGAATATTACAAAAAGCTTACTTAAGGGAATATTTAAATTTCATTTTAAGTTTTTAAAATATATTGAAACTATTTTATTTTGATATTTTGTTGTATAATTCGCGGTATTTTTAATCAAAAAGGACGAAAATGAAGAAAATTTTAGCCGTTTTTGCGCTTACTCTAGCCTTCATCGGCGCAGACGCGCAGGAGACGAAAATTTTAAAAGATTTAGTCGGAAACGAGATAAAATTAAAAGGCGAAGCTAAATCCATCGCCGCTCTCTGGCATGCAAACAACCAAATCATCTTGATGCTGGGCGGCATGGATAAAGTCGTAGCAACAACTGACCCCATCAAGAAAAACATATGGTTTAATCTCGTTTATCCAAATTTAAAAAACATCCCCGCCGCACTAAATAACAACGACATACAAATCGAAGAAGTGATCAAGCTAAATCCCGATATCACGATAGTTTCTAATAAAAACTATCTCGAGCAGCTTAGCAAACAAGGCATAAAGGCGGCGTATTTGTCGTTTACAAATTACGACGAGATGAGAGATAGTATCCTGCTAACGGCAAATTTGATCGGCGGCGACGCTATAAAAAGAGCGAAAGAATTTGACGAGTACATAAACGAAAAAATATCTCTCGTAAAATCAAAAACAGACGATTTAAGCAAACGCCCGACGGTTTTACATATAGTAAACGGTTCGAATTTTTTAAAAGTAGACGGACTTAACACTATAATAGACGGGTGGATAAAGATCGCCGGCGGCGAAAACGCGGTGAAAAAGAGCGGCAATATGATCGAGATCACTAGCGAGGAAATTTTAGTCATCGATCCCGACATCGTGATAATCGGCGGAAAAAACGGCGAAAAATCGGTAAGCGAATTTTATAAACAGCCGATGTTTTCAGGACTAAAAGCCGTCCAAAATAAGCAAATTTATGCTAATCCAAACGGAATTTTTAGCTGGGATAGATACGGCGCGGAAGGGGCTTTACAAATTTTATGGGCGGCAAAAACTATACATCCCGAAATCTTCGGCGATATAGACTTGCGCGCCGAGACGAAAAAATTTTATAAGAAATTTTTTGATTTCGAACTAAGCGATGAGCAATTTGAACTGATATTAAAAGGGTTAGACCCCAAATAACAAATTCGGACGGTTTAACGACCGTCTGAAAACTATCTTTAAGATTATGCTAAATTTGCATATATAAATCATCATCAGACACCGATAAAAACGCGCTAAA
>CAUQOI010000133.1:0-3641 GCA_963519525.1 uncultured Campylobacter sp. | reverse complement strand
ATAAAATTTTCGAATTTAGCTAGATAAAAAACATGGTCGAAGAGGACATAAACGAAAACGAGCAAGAGCCAAAAGATACGCTAAATAAGCTACTGCAAGAAGTTTCTAAACCAAAAACCCAGAGCAATGAAACAACGACCGTAAACAAAGTAGAAGAGGTAAGCGAAGAAAATATAAGCGCGCTAAACGCCAAGAACGTAAAAGAAAAGCCGGAGAACAATAGTGCGGCGGATGAAATTTTAAAAGCCGATAAAAAAGAAGAAAAACGGGTAAATTTGCAGTCTCTTTTGTATCCGGAAAGAGAGCAAGATCAAGGCGAGCAGACCGAACAAAATAGCAATCAAAATAGCGATAGCGAACTAAACGCGATGGTAAAAGACGTGATCTCAAACGCAAAGGCTCAAACTAGAAATTTCCAAGCCGTGCGCGAGACGTTTGACAACTTTAGCTCAAATTTGAAAGAACAAGTCGCGGCATACAAATCGCCGTTTATGCGCTTTAACATCACGCTAAATCCGCTAAATTTAGGCGAAGTCGAGATCACGATGGTAAATCGCGGCAACAATCTGCACATAAATTTCAACTCAAACACGCAGACGATGAACCTCTTTTTACAAAATCAGGCCGAGTTTAAAAACAGCCTCGTAAATATGGGCTTTACCGAGCTTGAGATGAACTTTAGCGATCAAAATCAACCTAAAAAAGAGCAAGGGCAAAAAGGCTACAAAGGATCCAAATTTAGCTCCGACGATACCGAGCAAGGCGAACCGACTGCACCTCGTTTAGAGCTCGTCATTCCCCGATACGTGTAAATTTGGAATCAAATTTGCTTGAGATATAAAAATTTAAAGGATAAAAGATGGCAAACGGACTAGAAACCAATAACTTCACGGTAAACAACCAAGCCGCCAAAAAATCGGCGGACGCCCTACAAAAGGCCGCAGGCACCAATCCAAACGCCCAGCTAGACAAGGACGCTTTTATGAAACTTCTTTTGACCGAACTTCAGTATCAAGACCCGACAAGTCCGATGGATACGGAAAAAATGCTAACTCAAACCAGCCAGCTAGCCTCGCTCGAGATGCAGGAAAATACAAACAAAATGATGCAAAAGCTAGCCGACCAGCTAAAAAATAGCACCAATATGTACGCCGTCGGAGTGCTCGGCAAGATGGCTAAAATCGGCGATAGCGGTATCGTAAAAGAAGAAGGCTCGGGCGTCAAATTTGCGGGATTTTTAGAAAGCGCGGCAAAAGGCGGTACGATAAACATAAGAGACAACAACGGCAAACTCGTAAGAACGCTGGAGTTTGGCGAAGCAAAAGCTGGCGCAAATACATTCGAGTGGGACGGCAAGGATAGCGCCGGCAACGACGCAAAAGCAGGCACCTACTCAGTAGAGATAAACTACGTAGATCTCGTAGGTAAAGCTAGAAGCGGCGGCGTAGGCAACTACCTAGTAGAGGGCGTCAAATTTATCGACGGCGTCGCGCAAGTAAAGGTCGGCGGACAATACGTCAGCATCGACAAAGTAAAAGAATTTACCGAGCCGAAAAAAGGATAAGTCAATGGTAAGAAGCCTATATAACGGCGTTAGCGGCGTCAGAACGCAGGGGTTTGGTATGGACGTTTGGGCAAATAACGTCTCTAACATAAACAACGTAGGCTTCACCGCTTCGATACCAGAATTTAAAAGCATCTTTTATCAAACCTCCATCGCCGCGGGCAATAACCCGACGCAGGACCAAGTCGGCCTTGGCGCTACGGGCATGACGACGGCGCTTAGCTTTTATAAGCAAGGCCCGTTTATGAAAACCGATAACGACCTAGATATGGCGATCGGCGGCAAAGGATTTTTTGGCGTGACAAACGGCTCGGGCACCTACTATACGCGCGCCGGTAGCTTTGGCGTAGATAAAGACAGATATCTCGTAACAAATCAGGGCAACTACGTCCTAGGTACGCAAAACGCGCTAACCCAGGTCGCTCCTAGTCCGGGCGCGATAGAGGCTTTTGGTAGAGTAAACAGCACGGCTGCAGTCACGCAGGCCTACACGCCAAGCATTGACACGACAGATCTTGACCTTGGCGACATCGGCTCTCAGGGCAAGATTCGCCTACCGGAGTTTTTGTATCTACCGACCAAACCGACCTCAAAGCTAACTTTTAAAGGCAATCTCGACTCATCTTTTAAAACTGAGCCTATCACATTGCCAGTCGATGCGGCAACCTACAATAGCAACATAGATAACGCCTCTAGAACCATAAATTTACGAGGACAAGTCACGGCTGATGCTACGATAACTCGCCCAAGAAAAGGCGATCTAATCACCGTAACGGCAATCGACGCAAACGGCAAAACGGCTGAATTTAGCGCTCCGATCGACGAAAACGGCAACTGGAGCATAAGTCAAAAATTCGAAAATGATTTCGACCTAGCCGCGGCGCCGAATTTGACGGCTAAGATAAACACGACCAAAGAAGCGACGAATCAAGAAAAATACAAAACCGAACTTTTAAGCGCCGACGGCACGAAAAATACTCTAGAACTAACGCTAACAAAACGCGTCCCTCAGGGTGCCAACGGTACGGTTTGGGATGCGGTGGCAACAGTAAAAGACGCGAGCGGCGCAACGATCTCAAACGCTAACGGAGAGTTAAATTTCGACCACGAGGGCAGACTGGTTAGCACGACTCTAGCTTCGGTAGACAGTAACGGCTCACAAATCAAGCTAGACTTCGGTACTCCAGCGGCTGCGGGTCAAATTTACTCGGGCGTCACCAGCACCGCGCAAGCAAAAAGCATCTCGATCGCTCAAGACGGCGTGCCAGAGGGTATTTTAAAGGATTATCACACTAATAATTCTGGCAATATATTGGCGCAGTTTACAAACGGTCAAGTCCGCTCCGTCGGCAAAGTCGCGCTCTATCACTTCCAAAACGAGCAAGGCCTTGCAAAAATGGGCGATAATATCTATTCGCAAAGCGCAAACTCCGGCGCGGCCTTTTTCTACAAAGACGCGGGCGGCAAAAGCATCTACGGCGCCCAAATCGCCAGTCGTACGCTCGAGCAGTCAAACGTCGATCTAGCGCAGGCCCTAACGGAGATCATCGTCACGCAAAAAGCCTACGACGCTAATGCCAAGAGCATAACGACTAGCAACGAAATGCTCCAGCGCGCAATCGAGCTAAAGCGCTAAATTTAACCCGCGAATTTGACGCGGGTTAAATTTAGTCTTAACCGTAAAAGCCAAATTTAATGCGATCAAATAGCTTGCTTCAAGATATCTAAATAAATTTTTAGCTAAAATCAGCCCCGAAAATTTACAGAATAAAGAAAAAAATTATGAACCGAAAAAGAATCTACAATCCAAGCTCAAATGAAAATTTGACCGATCGCCGCGTATTTAACGGCAATCCGCACGGCATATTAAATTTCACCAAGGCAAAATATCAGTGGGCGCTCAAGCTCTGGGATCTAATGGAAGCTAATACCTGGTTTCCAAAAGAGGTCGACACCACGGACGACGTACGCGACTACGCCTACAACCTTACTCAGGCCGAAAAGCGCATGTACGACTTAGTCTGGAGCCAGCTCATCTCGATGGATAGCTTCCAGACAAACAACCTAGCCGACAACA
>CAUQOI010000132.1:0-3900 GCA_963519525.1 uncultured Campylobacter sp. | reverse complement strand
AATACGTAACGCAAGAGGAGATAGACGACTTTGCTTTTAGATACTGGGATATAGACGAATACGAAGAAAACAACGCCACTCTTAACGCTTTAAGAAATTTACTGAGGCTAAAAGATACGGATAAGATTTTAAATTTTATGACAAGAAACGGGCTTAGCGCCGACGTAAAGATGAAGGCAAACACGACGCCCCTGATGTACGTTAGCTTTTACGACGACGAAACCACGGCAAAAAGACTCATGGAGATGGGCGCGGACGCTCATGCGAAAGATAATTACAAACTCTCGCCCTAGCATAGAAAACAACTCTACAAAGACCGCTAAGCTCTTGCTTAATAGCGGAGTAAGGCTTGAGGAAGCGGGAAGGATACAATTATATTTAGATTATGCATTATATGATTTTATAGATAGTATCGTAATAGATAAAGACGATATACATATAAATTTTGATTTCCCCGATACGGACTCAAAGGGCGCATCAGATCCCTTCGCATACGTCATAGCTAATAATCTACTAGAAATTTCAAAAATGTTTTTTGAGTTGGGATATAAACCCGAGTGTACATTTAAAGCCCAAAGAAACGAGGAATTTGACTGTTTTGGTATTTTGGCGCATATTCCAAACTACGAACCTATGCTAAATTTACTACTAGGCAACAACGTTTCGGGGCAGCCTACCAGCGAGGAGCTGAAAGAGGCGTATAAAAAGTGTCATGATAAAGTTGGAGTTTTTACTGCAGCAAAGGAAGGCTATATCTATAAAATGAATAAAGGCAGAGACGAAGAGGCCGAAGAAAAGATAAAGAAAAAGTATGATAAATACAAATATGCTCCTTATTCACTACTATATGAAGACGGTCTTTTACAATATAAACCAAAGCCGATAGACGCGAAAAAGATAGAAGAATTTGACAAAGAGATAGACTATATAAGCAACATTGTTCAGATGAAAATTCTACGTTTAAAGATACCGAATCTTTTGTAAAATGGGCAAATGAAGAAAAAAGAGCGGAATATGTACGGCAGTTTTTAGAAGCGTACAAAAATAACCCCGCAAAGGTAATCTATATCGACGCCGACATAAGTAGTCAAGATAAAGAAAAATTAATATCCAATAAACTAATCCAAAAACGAAGGAGCAAAAATGCCGCAGAGCGACGATAGCAGATCGCTATATGGCGCGGTAGGAGCAAGGAGATAGCCGACCGGCAAAAGTCAAATTTGACCGAAAGAGCGGTCAAATTTAAGCTAAATTTGACGAGTGCTCACTCCTCGTCGATCAAATTTTGCGCCCCAGAGGCGAAAAACGTATCGCTGTGGATGTTTTCAAAAGCGGCCTTTAGCGAGACGAAAAGCTTTGGATTTTGCTTTTCTAAATTTGCCAAGAGCTCCTTAGTTTCGGCTCTAGCGTGAGGCATCTTGATATCAAATCGCATCGCCGGACACGCCTCGTCGCCGATAACCGTAAGCCCGTTTCGCACGGCGTTTTCGCGTAGCTGCCTTTCGCGCACGAATATAAACGGCCTGATAACCTCGATCCCGTTTGCCGCGACGTATTTTGGAGCAAGCGTTCGCAGCGCGCCGTTATAAGTAAAATTCATAAAAAAGCTCTCGACCGCGTCGTCGAGGTGGTGGGCGATGGCGAGCTTGTTAAAACCGTGTTCGAGCGCGTAGGTGTAGAGATAGCCGCGCCTCATACGCGAGAAAAAGCTGCAAAAGCTGGAATTTTTGCGGATCTTGTCCTTGGATATCTCAAAGATCGAGCTATCGATCACGTCATGCTCGATGCCGTGCTCGGCGCAGTGGCGCATGAGATAGGCGTAGTCCTCGCCCATGCCGTAGCTTAGCGTCACGGCCTTAAACTCAAATTTTTCGGGCGTGACGTTTTGCATATGTTTTAGCACGTGCGCGAGCGCGAGGCTGTCCTTGCCGCCGCTAAGACCGAGCAAAATTTTATCCCCGCCGCGTACCATGCGGTATCTGGCGTTAGTCTGCCCGACCTGGCGCAGCAGCCGCTTGCTAAGCTCTATCATAACCGCTCAATCATCGCGAGCATGAACTGCGCGCTCACGTTTGCCGAGTCTTGTAAAAATTTATCGAAGTCAAACTCCGCGCTGCCGCCCGCCTCGTCGCTGATGGCGCGAAGCACGAAAAACGGTACGCCCAGACTCTCGCAAACTAGCGCCACGCTAGCGCCCTCCATCTCGGCTGCATCGGCTTTGAAAGTCGCTTTGAGCCACTCTTTTTTCGCGTTGTCGCAGATAAACTGATCGCCCGTGGCTATGATGCCGCCTTTTAACTCAATGCCTTTTTCAGCCGCGACGCTAGAGGCTAACGCATTTAGTGCGTCGTCGCTTTTGATAAATATGCTGGTCTCGGGCACGTAGCCGTGAGGATGTCCAAACGCCGTGATATCGACGTCGTGCTGTACTAGACTAGTCGCGTAAAGCATATCGCCAATTTTTAAATTTGGATTTAGCGCACCTGCGACGCCGGTAAAAAACAGCTTCTTGGCGCCAAATTTCTCTATCATCGCGCTTGCGGTTAGGGCGGCGTTTACCTTGCCGATCTTTGAGTAGGCGATCACGAGCTCTTTGCCGCCGAAATTTGCGATGTAAAATACGTTATTTGCGTGCTTAACCTCTTTGTAATCCTTGATGCGCTCAAGCAGAGGGGCGACCTCCTCGCGCATCGCGCCTAAGATCGCTATCATTTAAGCTCCTTTAAAAGCTCTTCAAGACTGCTAAGATCGGTGACGCTAAATGTCGGTTTCTCGGTGATTTTTTTGTTGATGCCTTTTAGCACGCTACCGCCGAACTCCACGAAAATATCGACCTCGTTTTCGATGCCTTTGATACTTTGCTTGTATAAAACAGGGCTAACGAGCTGGGCTTTTAGCAAATTTAGCGCTTCGTCTTTTGAGCCGTAAGGCTTCGCCGACGCGTTTGAAACGACTGGGTCAAATTTAGCGGCCAACGCTGGCTCTAGCTGCGCCGTTAGCTTCTCGCTAGCACTCTTTAAAAGCGGGCAGTGGCTGACGACGGACATGTTTAGAGGCAATACGCGCTTAGCGCCCGCTTCTTTAAACGCGAACTCAAATTTGGCGATGTCGTCTTTTAGCCCCGCGATCACAATCTGACCGTCACAGTTGTAGTTCGCAGCGTAAATTTGATGGCCGTCTGCTTGCGCGTTTTTGCAAATTTGCTCTACCGTCTCGTCGCTAAGACCCAAAATAACGCTCATTGTCACGTCTTTGCCAGCGCAGTCCTCTTGCATAAATTTACCGCGCAAATTTACGATCCTAAGCGCATCGACAAAATCAAACGCACCGCTAACCGCAAGCGCGCTAAACTCGCCCAAAGAGTGACCGAGCGCAAATTCCGGCTTGAAATTTACGCTTTGCTTTAGCGCGAGGTAGCACATAAGCGAGTTTAAAACGATGGCCGGCTGGGTAAATTCGCTCCTATTTATGAGGTCGTTTTCGTTGAAAAGTAGATTTGAAAAGTCGATTTTTAGACTATCGCTTGCATTTTGTAAAAGCTCGGCGGCCGGGCGGAAATTTTCGTAAATTTCCTTACCCATACCGATGCTTTGCGAGCCTTGTCCTGGGAATATAAACGCCGCTCTCATCTAAGTCCTCTTAGTGGCAACCGCATCCGCCGTCATCGTGGTGATGACCGTGCCCGCCGCAACAACCGCCTTCTTTATGCTCATGATGGCCGTGGCCTCCGCAGCAACCGCCCTCGCCGTGATGATGGTCGTGATCGTGTCCGCCGCATCCGCATGTGTGAGCGCCGGCTACCATACCCGTAGCTATCTCGTCCGGCGTAGCGTCGCGTTTGTCGAAAATTTGAACCTTAAACTCCAAATCTTTGCCTGCATAAGGGTGGTTAAAATCAAC
>CAUQOI010000131.1:0-4081 GCA_963519525.1 uncultured Campylobacter sp. | reverse complement strand
AGCCTTTGCGATGAACTATACGCCGCCTTTTGCGAAAGACGTTTTGGCCGAGTTTACGGAGGTCTCGGAGATCGTCGTTTTCCCGCTATACCCGCATCACTCGTTTACGACCGTATCGTCTAGTATAAGCGACTTTGAAAAGGCACGTGCCGAGCTAAATTTAAAGGCGAAAGTAAAAATCGTCGAGCCGTTTTTCGAGGATGAGAGATATAACGAGATCATAGTGGACGGCATCGAAAAAAGCGCGCGCGATCTAAATGCAGATGAGATAACGCTGGTGTTTTCGGCGCACTCTTTGCCGCAAAAAATGATCGATGCGGGCGATATCTACGAGGAGCACGTCAAGCGGCACGTTCAAATTTTAACCGAAATTTTGGAGAAGCGAGGGGTTAAATTTAAGCAGATTTTGCTCGCATACCAGTCGAAGTTAGGGCCTGTAAAATGGCTCGAACCCTCGCTAAATCAAGCGCTAGCCGAGATAAAAGATAAAAAAGCGCTCGTTTATCCGATCTCGTTTTGTATCGATAACTCCGAAACCGTTTTTGAGCTATCAAAGGAGTTTCGCCATATCGCGGACGAGCTAAAATTTGATTTTTACGATGTCGTAGCCTGCCCAAACGACGATGATAAATTTGCTAAATTTATCGCAGATAGAGCTAAGGAATAAAATTTGCTTGCGATAGTGTATCTTTTATAAAGGATGCGAAATGACGATCGAAGAGCAAAAATTTATCCAAAAGATTTTGGCCGAGCTTGCGCAAAAAGCTGCAGAAAAGAGCGCAAAAGGGGCAAAAGAGAGCGACTTTGAACAGGAGCTCAAAAAAGCTACCGTGCAGGTAAAAACCTCCAAAGAGCCTGACGTAGAGGGGTTTAAAAGAACCCTTACCGAGCTTGGCGCGGCTGGATATTTATCGCAGATGAACGAACAAAAAATACAGGAAAAACTAAGGGTCAAAAAAGAGGAGCTGATGGAGGCTCTAGGACTAAATACCGATATGAAAAAAAGCCTAAGAGATGAGCTTGAAGCCGTACTGGACGATCTTTTGACCAAATATGAAAAAGAGCTTCGAGCTAGCTTGCAAAGCAACTCCTTGCTAGAAAAGCAGCAAGCCTTACAAAATAAAAATCCGTCAATGCTGGGCACGGTTTTAGGTATCGTATAAATTTGGCGTAGTTTTAAGTCGCGGCGAGTCGGCATGAAATTTGAATTTAATCAACAATCAAAGCCTTAAAATCTCGCCGAGACTAAATCGGCAATATATTAAAACTTGTATGATTTAAAGTAAATTTTTAGATAATTTTACAAACTAGCCTTCAAAAACAAAGTAGTAAAAAATTGTTTTATTGCGAATTATTAAATCTAAAAATATCTTTCAAATTTCGATCTTACTTAAAACTTTTCCATTATGAACGGTTTACCTGCATTATATAAATTTCTTTATCGTTAGTAGTTTTTGAAATTTGAGATTTATTTCATAAAATTTAAGCAATTTAAGATGAAGTCGGTAACAAGAACGATTGGATTTTGATTGATAGTTTTGTAGATTAAAAAGTAAGAAGGCGAGAATTTATCTCGCCTAAATTTAATTAATAAAGTCCGAATTTACCGTCAGAGCGTTTATAGATTACGCGCATTTTGGCATCCATATCGTTAAATACATAAAACTGCGCATCGCTATCTTTTAGCTTTTGCATAGCCTCCTCGATCTCTAGCGGCTTGTATAGCTCAAGCTCCATAGGGATTATCTCATCTACTTCGCCGTCGTTTATGTGGTGTTCGTCGGCGATCGCAGCTCTAACAGCTTTGCCGTCGTCTTTATTTTTCACGGTTGTGTTTTTGTCGTGCTCGCGGCGAAGCACCTTTGATGCGCGCTCAAGCGCAAGATCTACCGCAGCGTACAGATCTTTATCTTTGTGGTGGATTACGATCGTGTCTTTTTTTGCTAAATTTAGCGCAAACTCTACGCTAAAACCCTTTTTACCGTTTTTTTCGTCCGCTGAAACTACGCAGCGACCTGAAATTATATCCAGTCCGTATTTGTTAAGCGCATCAAATGCGTTTTCTATGTGCTGTTTGATTGGGTCCGTTAGGTTGAATTGTTTACCTACGATGCTTAGATTCATCATCTCTCCTTTGCGTTAAAGTGCTAACATTATAGCATATAAAGTATTATTTTAGAGTTTTTGAATCGTGCGTCTGTGAATTCTTATCGGCGGCATATTTGCGTTTGCTTGAGTAACTACTACGTCTAATATTACCGTTCCTGCAGATGCAGCATGGTTAAGAGCCGGGTTTGCGGCACTTGGTTGATTACAAGCTCCAAAGGTACCAAATAACCTTTCTAGCGTTACCGTAACTCGAAACATCGGCGTAGCGTTGTTTGGAAATGAGGTATTTACTATATTTCTATTGGGTAAATTTAACGGACAATTTGTACTAAAATTCATCCTTAAAAGATTAAGGATGGCTATCTCTGTGGCACTTTGAGCTAAAAGCTCTGCCTGCTCTCTTAAAAATACATCGGTTGTTTGTTTTGAGGTCAGAGAGGAGATATTTAGCGCAAACATAGATAAAGTTGCTATCAAAACCATAAAAATTATCGCCGTGATTAAACTAAAACCTTTTCTCATTAATACACCGCCTTTGTTTTACATACCGTTGTTTCAGCTCTAGTCGGCCCCAACGATCTTCCGGCGTCTCTTATGCATAGTTTTATAACTATGACGCCATTGTCTTCCGTGAAGTTAAACCTAGTCACGTTTCTGGCAAGCAAATCCCTGCTTGTGCCATTGTCATTGTAGTCCTGACCGGCCCACGGTCTGTAGTTATAGTGTAGCCATAGATCAAGATCCGTACCCCTTGTGCCGTCCGGATTAAGGCTAACGGTCGGAACAACTGCGTAGGCAGTATGTAATAAATAATATTGTTCAAAAATATCCGTGGATGTATAGTTGGCGATCGTCAATACATCATTTCCGTTTTGCGTAGCTATAGCTATTGCATTTGCTTGGTTTGTAGCAGTATTGAATCCAAAGTCGGTGTTTATGTTGGTCGGTCGACCTTTGAAAAATAATCCAACTTGGTTGTTATTGAGCGTAGCACGCCCGTTTGTTAAATTAGATATATCTAAATTTGCACTATTTAACGTGCTTCCATGAGTTGCCAAATTTCCGCCATTTCTTGCAGCATTGGGTACTGTGGCGGGATCGTCTAAATCCACAAAGCCGCTCCAACCCCCGTTTTGAAAGCTTTCGTAGCTATATGTTATCCACTCTAATATGTTATATTGGACATTAAGAGCAGGATCTCTTGTCGATACGAAATTACCAGTAGATGCTTGTCTTCCTATTGTTGAGCCTTTTACTCTAACTGCAAGTCTTTTTGAAATTTGTTCCAAAACAAGTTCTGTTTGTGTTTCGAGGGTGTTTATGGATCTTGCTTGTAGATAGTTTTCATATAAATTTTTTATTATATTAATACCCGCAAAAGACAATATTCCCAATATAACTATTACAAGAATAAGCTCTATCAATGTAAAGGCTTTTTTCATATCATATCACCAAGACCTTGATAGTATGTTGGGACTATCGCCTATATTTGCAGCGTATGCTCTTAAGATTATATTTTGAAGATCGTTACCCATAGCCGTCGTGGGAGTCATAATTATCTCGGTTATGTCACTATCTGCCGCACCTTGCATGTCTCTTTGTTGTGTTGTCGTGTTGATGGTTGAGCTAATTATGTTATCTCGGCTACCATATAGCTGAGATGTTTGTATTTTGATCGGTTCTACGCCGTCTACATTGGTATTAAATGAATTTACGCTTACATCATTTGGATCAGTGCATGGTTGAGGGGCTATAGCTGCGTTTGTTTTGTAGTTTCCAAATTGGCGTCTAGTGCCTACATCTGCTACGATGCCGTTTATGGTATAAAAATTATTGCCCGGTATCCCGACCGTATTGCCAAAAATAGGAGTTTTGTCACTAGTAATAGACAATAAGTTGCCTACGCAAGCATAGGGTGATTTTAATACTAGCGCCATTCTTGTTTTGGTATCCATTACGCTTTGCTGCATTA
>CAUQOI010000130.1:0-4087 GCA_963519525.1 uncultured Campylobacter sp. | reverse complement strand
TAAAAACTCAAGCTCCTGCCCGCTGTGGCGCAGGCCTGCGATGTTAAAGATAAGCATAATGCTAAAAATAACGCCGTTTAGAGCGATGACGTGCAGCATATTTGTCTCCAGCCCAAGCCCCAAAATCCCGCTCGCGCCGTAACCGACATAAGCCGCCGCTAGTAAAAGCTGCATCAGGTAGTAGTAAATCACGAAGCTATGGCGCAAAAGCTCCTTGTAGTGCCACTCTTTTAGCTTGGCTAAAATCGCACTACCGCAGGCTATCGCGGCAAAATTTACAGCCTTGCTGCCCTCAAAAAACAGGCTCGCTAACAAAAACGCGCAAACGCTAACGATCGCGATGTTTTTATAAACGAAATTTGGCACAAAGGCCGCGTCTTGCATGCCAGGCTCGCGGTTTAGCGCCTCTTTGCCAAGCACCACGCTAACGCGAAAAGATACGAGCAAAATCGCAATAACGTGCAGGTGGATTTGTAAATTTAAAAACTTCTCCTCGCCGCTAAGCAGATAGTAAATCTCAAAGCCCAAAATGCCTAGTAAAAATGCTAAAACGCCCAGCTGATCGTCGTTTCTATCAAGCCAGATCATATAAACGCAAAGACCCGCCAGATACGCCCAAAAAAGCGCCATAAAAAAGTGCGCCGCAAACAGGCTAAAAAATGCGCTAAAAAAACTCACCGCAAAAAACGAAAACATAACATAGGCGTGCTTTTTTAGCCCTCCACTAAAATTCGTCCAATCAGTTAGTCCCGTTAGCAAAAATCCCGCGTACGCAAGGGCTGCAACAAGGTGCAAAAAGATAAATTTGTGCCAGCTAACAAAATCCACGGGCGTAAAAAATACCGCGCCGCCTAGCACCGCGCAAACCGCACTCGTAAGGAAAAAAATTCTCATCGGATGAGTGAAAAAGTCGTTAATCATAATAAATTTTTCCTTTAAAATTCTCGTCTATCACGCCGCTAGCGTAGGCAAAATCCCGCTGCGAAAAGGCGCGCTCTAGCTCCAGCTCGCGCTCGATCACCGCGCCCTTGCTGGCTAAAAAGCAAATTTTACTCGACATCCTCGCTGCCTCCATCCTATCGTGAGTCACCAGCACGACGCTCATGCCCTCCTCGACGCGGCGCGTGACGATGTCTATCAGGATTTCTTTCATATCATAATCAAGCCCCGAAAACGGCTCGTCCATCAGCAGTAAATCAGGCTTTGTCACGATCGCCCGCACGAAAGCCACTCTTTGACGCATGCCGCCGCTTAGTTCGTCAGGGTACTTTAGCGCGTCTTTTTCCGTTAGTCCAAGTCTAACAAAGAGCTCTATCACGGTCTTTTCGTCAGGCTCATCCATCACGAGCATCACGTTATCGAGCGCGTTTTTCCACTCGAGCAGGCGATTTTCCTGAAAGAGATAGGTCGTTTTGTTAAATTTATTGATTATTTTTCCCTTGCGCGGATCGATAAGCCCCGATATCAGACGCAGGATCGTGGTTTTACCGCAGCCGCTCGCGCCAAATAGCGTCACTACTTCGCCCGCGCCGACCTTTAGACTAAAGTCGCGCACGACCTTGTCGCGTAAAATTTCGTATTCTAAATTTTGAAGTTCCAGCATCACAAACTACCTTTTCCACGGCATTAGCGTGATCTTGAGCGGCTCGATAACCAGATACTCAAAAAGCATAATGATAGCGATAGTTAGCACGACGTAAGCCATCACTTCGGTGGTATCTAGCATCACGCGCGCGTTTGCGATCTTTGCGCCCATACCGTCGTTCGCGCCTAGCAGCTCGCCCATGATGACGATCTTTACGCCCATGCCTACGGCGACGCTTAGAGAGCTGATGATGTGGCTAGTTAGGTGCGGAACGTATAGGTGGCGAATCTTTTTGCAAACGCCTAGTTTATAGGCGTCAAACATCTCCTTTAGCTCCTCGCTCACGCTCATCATACCAACCATCGAGCTAGCAAAGGTTAGCGGCAAAACCGTGATGATGATCGTAAATATAGTGCTCGCGTTTCCAAATCCGAACCAAAATATAGCTAAAACGATCCAAATAATAGGCGGCATAGAAAGCAGCGTCGTGATAACCGGTTTTAAAAACGCGGCAAAGCTTTTGTACGCGCCCGCAACTAGTCCCAGCGTGATACCGATGGCACAGGCCGTACCGACTCCGACTAGCGAGCGCACGAGAGTGATGTTTATCTCGCTGTTTTTATAATCCGCCAAAAGCTCGTAAGCCCGCACGAAAACAGCCTGCGGAGCCGGGAGTAAAAACTCCCCTCCCAGCTCGCTACCGATCTGCCAAAGCGCGATGATAAGCGCGATCGTCGCAAGTCCGCTAAATCCGCCCCAAAGGTAGTCTGCGACCTTTAAAAGCGCGCCGCGGTCTTTTTTGACGTTATCGACGAGTATCATAAAAACAGGCTCTTATCAGGCATTTTGCCGCCAAGAAGCTTTGGATTAAACTCGAAAATTTGCTCAAAAAACGCCATTACGTCGTCTTGCAACTCATGCGCTTTTGTTACGGTCAAATTTGCCTTATCAAAAGCCCCGGCTAGCGCAGGCTCTGGAGCCGGCAGATACTCGGCGCCTATTTTAGCCGCGCTTTGTTTGTTTTCCAGGATCCATTTTAGCGCGCTCGTTAGATCGGCGTGCAGCGTTTCAAAAAGCGCGCGATTTGCCTCGTAGTAGTCCACGTTTACGATGATTCCGGCCATCGGGATGTATGGTTTGGTATCAAAGCTCTCGCCCCAAGTTTTAGGAAAATCAAGCCCGTAATGCACAGCTACGCCCGCTTTTTTACCGCGCAAAATCGTCGCTTCGCTAAGAGGCTGCGGCACGATAAGCACGTCGTAGTCCTTTTGGATAAACAGCCCAACCGCTTCAGGCGGCGTCTGGGTGTACGTGATATCAAGCTTGCTCGCGTCTATGCCGCGTTTTTTGCAAAGCGCGCGTAGCACGAGGTCAGGCATATCGTTTTTAAACGGCATTATGATTTTTTTGCCAACGAAGTCCTCGAGTGTCTTGATACTCTCGTCCTTTATCATCGCGTTCATGACGCCAAGCGTGAGCAAATTTAACATCGCGAAATTTAAGCCCTGATTTCGCAGGTTTGCAGCGACGTTTGAGGGCGACATAGTGACCTTGATATCGCCGCTAGCCACACCCGCGCGCAGGACGTCCGGAGTGTTCCAGATGCGCAGCTTCACGTCGTGCGTTTTAGCTAGCTCGCCTTGCATGCTTGCCACGGCCATTATCACGCTAGGGATCGCAGGCGCGCCCCACATCGTAAAGTTTTCCTTCGCAAAAAGGCTAGGAGCCATCGTCGTCGCGCCAAGAGCCGCGCCGAGTCCTAAAAATCCTCGTCTGTTCATAACTTTCTCCTTGTATTAAGATTTTAAATTTTATTTCGTTTCGCTTTTATTCGCGGTTAAATTTGAGCTCAAATTTGCCGCGCCGCCCGCCAATTTTTACGCACCGCACCCTTTATAAATTCGGCTTTGCTTAAATTTGAACTTGCCACATAGCCGAGTTCATCGCGCGACTTTGTAAATTTAAACGCCCGCGAGATTACGTCGCGTTAAATTTGACTTTTACGCGCCGCCGAGCGCTTAAATTTAGCTTTGCGTTAAATTTGACCCACCCAGACCCGCACCGCGAAAATGCTAAATTTACTCGAGGCAAATTTGAGCTTACCTCAACTCATTTTTGATAATTATACCTAAGATTTAAATCAAAAATCTTGATTTAAATTTTGGTTTTTTGTTGATTTGGATTGTTAAATTTGAGCGTTAAATTTAAATACTCAAATTTTTAAAATCCAACTTTTTTGTAGCATACCAGCCATGCAACGCGAGAAGTTGCTACACTGCGTGCAGGTTAAATTTAGCGCTATCTCACTGCAAATTTTAAATTTACGCTTTCGAGATGCGGGTCTCGGCGACTCAAATTTGCAAATTTGAACGTAAAACGATAAGGCGAAGTATTTTTCTACTTCGCTGCGCTCGTAGCTTTTCAAGAAGTTCTAGACGAGGCGCTTTTAAATTTGGCGACGGGAGTTACCTCGTCGGTAATGACCGAGCCAAATTTAAAAGC
>CAUQOI010000129.1:0-4207 GCA_963519525.1 uncultured Campylobacter sp. | reverse complement strand
GATCCACATACCTCCTAAAAGAGTCATCGTAAAAGATTACAACCTTTTCTATTTTTTGGCTCATATTTTTTAGCGATCTAGCAAGGGCTGTAAAATTTAACTCACACTCGTCAATGCTTCTGATCTGATCGGAATCTTTATCGTCTAGCTTTACAAGCTCGTCAAGTAAGCCTATCATATAAGCGTCTTTATAGATCACTCTAATAAGCATTCTTGGCTTTTGACCGACCTTACTTCTTGTGTTTAGTAGCTTTGTACCTTGCCACATCGAGTCAAGCATTTGTGCGACATCTTCTTCGCTAGCGTTTGATTTGGCGGCATTTAGTGAATTTATAGTGCCATACATGGCAAATAAGCCATACGGTATGTAGTTGTCGGTTCTAAATGTTTTATTGCCGCTGCCGTCTTTGCCAAATGCACCGGTTCCTTGAGACATTATAGTCTCTGTCTCGTTTAGCGATTTAGCCCAAGAAAATTGCACTGCGCCTATGATTTGGATATTGCTTTTTGGCGCCACGCCTCCAAAAAGTCTATTGTCTATGCAGCTTAAAAATGCCTTTTTATCGTCTGATTCGCCTAAAATTTTCTTTACTTCGGCAAATCTAGTTTCGGCCGACTGTACCTGCTCTGCATTATTTACAAATATGGTTTGAGACTTTCTGTGTTGCAGATCATCCCTGATGGTTCGCTTTACTCTTACGTCGCTCACGATAGCTTTTCTATCGCTCTCATCGTATCTTGGCGCATTGTCGTTTAGCATATCTCCGTTAGGATTTGTCATCTTTGCGTCCCATAAAAACAAAATTTCGCTATGTTTTGCTATCTCACTCATTATTTTCTCCTAATTGTTGATTATCTTTTTTAAATTTAACGTAGTCGTTCATGCCTCGTATAAATGCAAATGAAATTTCATAGCGAGAAACGCTCTTACTTTTTTCATTGCAAAAATGCGTAGTTATCAGCTGCGACAGATCACTATTTGTCACGCTACCTAGCTTTAGTTTTCTTTCAAATTCATTTGCTTTATTAAAAATTTTCTTTAAATTTGGCGCTATTATTTTTTGATTTGAAAGTCACTTTTCAAATGTCTTATTTTCTTTAGAAACTTCTGAAGTAAAAGAACTATTTATAATGCTCTTTGAATAAGCGCCTATCAAATAAGCACCTTTGATTAGATCATCTTTAAAATAATCAGACTGTTTTTCTAACAGCTCCTCAAAATAATCGGAAAAAAGCTTCATAATCACATCCTTATCGCGTTTATCTCTTGTAAAAATCCTAAAATTTTATTTTCATTTTCGACGATATTTTCAGGAAAGGCTATCCAGTTCTTGACGCCGTCTTTTATCTTTTTCTTATTTTGGGCATCAAATTCCCTAAAATGTTCAAATCGTTTCAAAAGCTCGATATATTTTATCTTTGCGTATCCAAGCAACAACTTTGCTAAAAAAATTTTCTCCTGCATGATTTTATTATCAAGGCCTTTGACCCTTGTGGCAACGGCATATTTTTCAAGAACGCCAAAATAATCTTTGAGATAGGTAAATTTGATATCATCATCTGTATCTTGAATTTGCTTTGAAGAGTCGGTAATATGACGCTCTTGCATTAGTTTTACGACCTTTGCTATCCTGCTTGGCAAAACGTCTTCAAGCGTAGAAAATATCTTAACGGATAAATTTGTCTGATCAACCTCGGCAAATAAAATATCAAGAGTAAAGCTACTTATTTGGTCGTAATTTTCGATTTGCTTTCGCAATCTTCTCATAAAGCTCTCTTCTCTTTCGGATTCTTCTTGCATATTTTTTGCATTTTTAAGAAAGCTTATTAATCCTTTGAAAATTTCAGCATCGAAATTTGCCATAGAAGGGATGATTATGTATTCTAGGCCTTTGTAGTAAAATTTTAAGTTATTTATCGCAAACATCCAACCCTTTTTTATCGTCTTTGCGCTTTCTAGCGACATGGGTAGTTTGTTTATCTGCTGTATGCCGTAGCTATCATCATAATTATCCATGGTGAAAAATTTAATATCAGGATTGTATCCGCAAGCTATTTTCTCTTTCGTGACGACATCTGCCAGCTCTTTTAGTAACGGCTCGTTTTTATTACTTTTAATGTGAGGACGAACAAATTCATCAAGATAGTTTTGCAAAATTTCAGGCATCAGCTCAAAAAAACTCTTGCCGTTTATAAGTAAAACTAAAAAATAATCATCCTGCTTAAAATTCTTTAGCTCAAGCTCGTCATTTTCATAGTTTTTAATGTACTCAAATACCAAGGCGGCAATACGCTTATTGTCGTCGTTTGCGTAGATCATAGCCGAATTTTGCAGCGTATGGGAGATAGCTTTAAATTTCTTGTATAGGTCTTTTTCGTTTTAATACTCAAAATTTGGATATAGATAGTATGAGTTGCTCGTACCGCCTATCTTTTTAGTAAAAAGCGTCTTTATGTTATCTAGCGAGGCTCTGGATATTTTTGGCTTATCGACAAGTTTTAAATTTTCTACTTTAAAATCGATGGTTAAAACAATATGTTCGCTATCTTTAAAATTTGAATTTTTTATCATAGCGATAGTGTCGTCATCGCTTACTAAATTTCCGATCACATGCAACTTATGAGCAAGCCCCATTTTAAATTGACCTTAAAAAATTTTATTAATGCTAGTACAATATACCTTAAAGATTCATAAAATTTATTTTTTATTCTACTACTTCTAAAAACCCCGCTCCGCAGTTCATACATCCGCTTCCGATGCCCGCATCAAGGACCAAATTTATGAGCTCGGGCTGTGCGCAAATTTTCCATTTTGCTTGCCAAGCTTGAACCGGCAAGCGGTTATTTCCGTAATAAAAATTAAATGGATTTTGCAAATTTTGCCAGAGTAAATTTAGCTCAAATTCGCCGTCGTATCTGCGTCCGATAAGAGTTTCAAATCTTTGCAAAGCGTTTGTTTTCATCATCTCAAGATGCCTGGAATCTTGCGGTTGCAGATAAATTTTATGCCCCAAAAGCCCGCTTACCGCGCATGCTACGCAGCCTTGTAGCACCGCTTCGCTTTGCATGGTTCTGTGTTCGCTAACCGCCACCGCCGTATCGCACAGGCAAAGTTCGCCTAAGCTTAACCCGTCCTTTAGCACGGCAAGCGCGATTGTTTTTTCAAATTCCGGCTCATAAGAGGTAAATCTAATCCGCAAATTTGCGCCCTTTAAGCGAAAATCAAAATTCGTTCGTTTAAAAATTTTACCGCTGGGTTCGTGCTTGTATCCCTCGTGCTCGGCGCTTGGCAAATGGCGGTAGATGTAGCCTTGGATGAGTTGAGGCAATGCTTTTGAAATTTTTAAATTTGCGCTCGGCAAACGTGAGGTTATCGTGAGCATTTTTGTCCTTAAATTTAGTAAATTTTAGATGTAATTATAAAAAATCTCGCATTAAAAATCGGTTTTGCGCAAAAGTGCGGCGAAATTTCAAATTTTGCCCGTCAAATTCGCTAAAATATCCGAAAAAATCACGCAAGGAGAGCAAATGAAATACGATTTTGACGCGCCTGTAGAGCGAGGCGGGACGTATTCGTCAAAGTGGAAAATAAGCGGCGACGAGCTGCCGATGTGGGTGGCGGATATGGATTTTAAGGTCGCGCCCGAAATTTTAGAAGCGCTGCAAAAGCGCCTAGACAACGGGGTTTTTGGCTACTCGTACGTGCCGCAGGAGTGGAGCGAGGCTATCTGCTCGTGGTGGAGCAGGCGTCACGACGTCAAATTTGACCCGGGCTGGCTGATTTTTTGCACGGGCGTGATCCCGATCATCAGCTCCGCCGTGCGTAAATTTACGAGCGTAGG
This sequence comes from uncultured Campylobacter sp., assembly GCA_963519525.1. Classification (GTDB taxonomy): domain Bacteria; phylum Campylobacterota; class Campylobacteria; order Campylobacterales; family Campylobacteraceae; genus Campylobacter_A. The sequence continues at coordinate 365 of CAUQOI010000129.1, read as the reverse complement.
CGATAAAATCGTGGTCCAAAGCCCCGTCTATCACGTCTTTTACCGCAGCATCGAAAACAACGGCAGGATTGCGCTCACAAACGAGCTAGCCTACGACGGACGCGGCTACGACATTGATTTTGCCGACCTTGAAGAAAAGCTCGCCGACCCACTAACGACGATGTTGATCCTTTGTAACCCGCACAATCCCGTCGGCAAAATTTGGAGCGCCCAGAAGCTGGCCAAAATCGGCGAACTATGTGCTAAACACGGCGTTTTGGTGATATCAGACGAGATACACTGCGACATCACGAGCCCGGGCAAAAACTACGTGCCGTTTATCCGCGCGAGCGAAACTTGCAAAAACATCTCGATCACCTGCGTTT
>CAUQOI010000128.1:0-4315 GCA_963519525.1 uncultured Campylobacter sp. | reverse complement strand
AAAAGCAGGCGACGAGATAATGAAATTTTACGCCCACAAGGGCTTTGACGACGAGATTTTAGCGGCTCGTTCGACTTTACCCGAAAGCGCACGCAGCCAAAACTGTCCAAATTTCGAAGTAAATTTAAAAACCGATCATTCGCCCGTGACCTCGGCCGATCTCGCGGCAAACGCTGCGATATTTGAAACGCTAAAAAGCTCGCAGATCCAAATTTGCTCGGAGGAAAAGATTTTGGGCGAGTCCGCGCGGACGTTTTGGCTCATCGACCCGCTAGACGGCACGAAGGATTTTATCGAGGGTAGCGGCGAGTTTTGCGTCTGCATCGCGCTCATAGAGGACGGTCACCCGGTTCTTGGCGTCATCTACGTGCCCGTTACCGGCGAAATTTATAGCGCGGCAAAAGGCGAACGAACGCAAAAAGAGCTTTATAAAAGCGGGGCATTTATCCCGCAAATTTTAGCCGCAAAAGAGCGTGCGCCGCAAACGATAATCAGCGGCAAACGCGGCAAAAACGTAAAGGCCGGCAAGCTCGCAAGCGCCCTAAATTTGGGCATCGCGCGACTAAGCTCGGCGATCAAATACTGCCGCATCGCCGAAAATCTCGCGGGCGCTTACATGCGCTACTCGCCAAGCTCTATCTGGGACAATGCCGCGGGCGAGATGATCGCTGCGGGCGCGGGCGCAAAGATGATCGATCTAGCGACGCTCAAAGCCCCGATCTACGACGCCGCCTCACTAAAAAATAACGAGTTTATAGTCATCTCAAAGGATTTTCTAGTCCGCGAGGATGAAATTTTACGAGCGATCAAAGAGTTAAATTTATAAACCAAAAGGCGACTCGCCGCATTGCAAATTTAAACGGCTCAAGTAAGTACATTGTATAGCAACGCCGAATTTAAGACCCGCTAGACGAGAGTCGATAAATTTCATTTAAAATTTAGCTAAAATCGTAGTCAAATTTCAAGCCCTAAGTCGCCAAACGTTTAAAGGAAACAGTTGTTAAAAATCATAAAATCAGTTCTTAGCGTCATTTTCCAGGCTAGAATTTTATTTATCCTTTTTTACTTTTGCGCCTTCGTTACTTTTGCGCCCATGGCATCTATCTTGGGCGCGGAGACGAGCCAAATGACGCTTTCTGTGCTATTTAACCCGCTCACGATACTATCTTGCGCATTGCTTGCCGTTTATATCGGCTTTAGGGTCGCAGCATATAAAAATCACGGCATAGATTGCAAAATGGACGCCGTATTTTTCTTCGCTTTGAGCTGGATATTTTTTATGCTGTTTTGCTTGGCGACGCTTCTTGCGACCATTTTATTTTTGGAGGATTTTAGAGGCTTGCCGTCGCGAGAATTTTGCTCGCTACTTTTAGTTATGGCGGTTGTTGCGGCGTGGCGCACGCTTAAGAGCTCGGATTACAAATTAAGCGTATTTTACGAGCGAAAAGCGGGTGCAAAGACAAACATATACAAAATCTTAATCTATTCGGTTTTGGCGTTTGCGGCGATTGTTGCGGTATTTTTTTAGCGAAACGATTTTAGATTTGCCGTGCTTTATACTCCCCCGCTCGCAACAGCGCCACGAAAAGCTAAATTTGGGGTAATAATCGCCGAATTTGAGCTAAAAAGCAAATTTTGGCCAAAAGCCGAATCTAAATCCTCGTTAGCTCGCTTCTAGGACTTGCCTGCAGATCAAGCCCCGCAAACTCGCCGCGCAGGTATTTTTCGCGTCCCGCGCGCGCGATCATCGCGGCATTATCGGAGCAAAACTCCAGCGGCGCGCAGATGAGCTCACAGCCGTATTTATCGCACAAAGCCTTTAGGCGGGAGCGCAAATTTAGATTCGCGCTCGCTCCTCCCACGACGCCAAAACGCTCAAATTTGCGCTGGGCAAAGATCTTTTCTAGCTTGTTCAAGATATGCTTGCAAGCCGTATTTTCAAAGGTAAAGCAGATATCCGCAACCTCCTGCGCACCGAGATTTCCGCTTTCGGCGAGCTTTTCGGTTTCGACGCGAACCTGATTTTTTAGCCCCGAGAAGCTATACGCCGTGCGCGCGTCGCCAAGCAGCGGCACGGTAAATTTAAACCTCTCGCGCCCGCCCCGTGCCGCCTTTTCGACCGCTACGCCGCCCGGATACCCAAGCCCCAGCATCTTTGCGACCTTGTCAAAGCTCTCGCCGAAACTATCGTCCATCGTGGCAGCCAGCACGCCGACAGCCCCGTCCGCGCCGATATCTAGCACCATCGTGTGCCCGCCGCTAACTAGCAGCACGCCCGCGGGCAGCCGCGCCTCCTGCGACAAAAATAGCGAATACACGTGCCCGGCGAGGTGATTTACCGCGATTAGCGGCACGCGCAGCGATGAGGCGAGCGCCTTTGCCATCGCGACGCCGCCCACTAGGCTCACGGATAGCCCCGGCTCGTTCGTGACGGCGACGGCTTTGACGCGCGGTAGTTCTGCTTTGATCTGCTCTAAAATTTTAGGCAGCGCGGCGGTGTGAAGCCTGGCGGCTAGCTCCGGCACCACTCCGCCAAATGCGCAGTGCTCGGCATCCTGCGAGATTTTTTTATGAAATTTTAGCTCCAGCGTCTCGATGTCCAGTAGCGCTACCGAGCTGTCGTCGCAGCTGCTTTCTATTCCCAAAATCAACCCGCCCGAGCCGCTATGTCGTAAATTTTCGCTCATTTTGTAAATTTTCCTTTTTTAGCGCATTTTACCGCTTTTTGCTTTTGCGGTTATAAATTCGCCTCGCTTCCTAGCAAAGGCAGCAAAATACACGCACAAATCGCTTGACGTAAATTTGCAACAAAACCGAATTTGAATAATCTTGAATCCAAATTTTACTCACCGAGACCCGCATCTTTAAGACGCTAAATTTAAATTAGTCAAATTTAGTTAAATTCTCTTCATAAAGAACAACCGTTTGAGGTTGTTTTTTACTTTATTGTAAAGGGAGTGGGGGCCTATTTTGCTTCGCCATGCTCGCAACTGCAAGCAGACGCGAAGTCGCTCCCCACCCCTTTAATCTCCCTCCCCCCACGACGCTTTTAAGGTGGCGACATAGCTTTGCTAGCGCAAAGCGTCGCGGGTTTAAATTTAGCATTTTCAGGGTACGGGTCTCGGTGAGTAAAATTTGAAACCAAAATTTAAAATTTGACTTCAAATTTGAGCGTAAAACGATAAGGCGAAGTATCGCGAGATGGATTTAAGGGTTGCGACATAAAAATTTAGCGAAGATAAGACACGTAGCCTATCGAGCTAAATTTTTACTAGCTCCGTTAAAGACGCTCAAAAGACAAGCCGTAAACCTCAAAATTTCTCGTCTCTTATTATTTTCCCTCTCTCATCATACTCCCGCTCGATCTTATTTTCGTAGTCGTTGAGCGACTTTAGTCTGCCGTTTGGATAAAAAGTCTTTATCCAGATAAATACCGTGTCCTTTTGGTAGCTCGTGTTGTCGATCGCGCCGTTTTCGTCGTAGTTTTCGTAGTAATCCTCCTTGGGGCCCGAGCGCACCGTGATAAAGTGCTTTTGGCGCGGTTTGCCGCTACTAGAGTAGGAGAAGTTGTTGTTGTCCGAAAAGATACCCAGCATCACGTCGAATTTATTGCTTGATTTGTATAGTCCGGCGACGTTGCCTTCGTCAAAAGCCTCCTTGACTTCGATGTTTATATCGTCCCACAAGCACAGCTGTAGCGTGCCGCTATGCATACCGTCCGCATGATAAAAATCTATCTCGATCCAGCGCTCTTGGCCGCTTTTGATAAATTTTACGATCTGCTTTTGCGGATGATGCAAGGGCGGCTTGATGTAGCCGTATAGCCTGCCGTAAAACAGCGTCTCGCCGTCCGGAGTATAGATGCGCTCATAGACGTTGTTTAGCTCGAGGCGGCTTTCCGGATCGTACTCGCCCGTCCTTTCTACGTCGTAGCTAAACCTCATCTCAAGCTCGCCCGTTTGCTTGCCTTTTAGCTTTGGGCGCGGGGTAAATTTTAGCTCGCTCGGGGGTAAAATTTGAGCGTTTTGCTTCGCCGAGCTTGGCTTTTCGCCGCCGAACGCCTGCGACGAAGCGGCAAAACTAAGCGCTAAAAATAGCGCAAGAAAATTTTTCATTTTTATCCTTTAAATTTTTGCATTTTTAAAACGAGCGTGATTATAGCGTTAAATTTGGATAAATTTTTAAATTTTACTTGCCGAGACCCGAATCTTTAAAATGTTAAATTTGGTTTGGTTAAATTTTGCGTTGCGCATTAAATTTAATCTTTCTTGTTAAGGGGGAAGGGGCTTGAATTACGCTCTGCTTTGCAGTTGCG
>CAUQOI010000127.1:0-4403 GCA_963519525.1 uncultured Campylobacter sp. | reverse complement strand
GAAATCTCCTGCCCTACTTGCATATTGGACTCTAAAATTTCGCCCGTTTTTGCGTCTTTTAGCTCATAAAACATAGCTATAACTTGTTCTTTCACGTTTTTCTCCTATTTATGAAAATAACGTGATTATATCGTTAAATTTATTAAATATAGTTTTAGTTTCGAGTAGGTGCGGCTTTGGCTTCTTTGCTGTCGGGATAGCCTAGTTTTAGCGCTTTATAAAATTTATTCGCACTCGCCGTGTCTTTTATCTTATCAAAGCTGATGGCGGTATGATAAAGAAGCTTTGGGGTATAGTCGGCCTTGTCGTACAGCTGAATGCTCTGCTGATAGTATTTTATAGCGTTGTTGTAAGCTTTTTGCTGATACGCTATCTCGCCGAGATAAAAATTTGCCATAGCAGGCTTATGATCTTTGCTTAAAAGATACTCGTATCTAGCTTTTGCATCATCAAGCTTGCCTGCGTCAAATAGCTTTTTAGCTTCGCTTGCCACATCTTGATTTTTTTGTTTAGTAAAATCAGTCTTTGGAGCCTGCGGCTCAGCGGCTGGGCTACTGCTAGCTACCGGCTTGTCTTCATCGTTTTTTTTTGTGGTAGCGGGCGCAGCGTTGCTCTTATCTATCAAGGCGCCCATATCCTTAAGGGCTTTGGTGATTTTAGCGTTGTTGGCCTCTTGTATTTTTCGGCTTTCTTCTACGTATTTTTTAAGCTCGTCGAAATCGCTTTTTGCGGTAGAATTTCCGTCGTTTCCTTCAAGATCGTTTAGTCTTTTTTCTATCCTAGACATTCTCGAGTTTAGTCCGTCTAGCACGCTTTGCAAGCCTTCTAAGCGCTCTTGCATGGCATTTAAATTTGACTCGACGTCGCCCATGTTTCTGCTTAGATTTTCTACGTTTTGTTTGTTTTTTAGAAATGTTTTTTCATTATCGGTTAAACCGTAGGGACTAGAGCTATCTAAATTTCCAGCATCAAATACCGAAATTTCATTGGAAGCGGAATAAGAGAGAGTGGCTCCTATAAAAAGAGCCACGAAAGTTTTTAAATTCGCCATAAATTTAATTATGGAAGAACTTTAAATTCAGCGCGTCTGTTTTGAGCGTCGCAAGCTTTTGTTTTGTCTGTGCAAACAGGATTGCTTTCGCCGTAGCTTACAACCGTGATTCTATCAGCAGCAACGCCTTGTTTTACAAGAGCGTCTTTAGCAGCTTTTGCTCTTTTTAGACCAAGCGCATAGTTGTACTCGTCTGTACCCCACTCGTCGCAGTTGCCCTCTACTTTTACAGAAAGAGCTTGAGCTTCTGATTGATTAAATAGACCTGCGTTTGTGTTGATAGCAGACTGCATGTCGCCTTTGATGTTAAATTTGTCAAAGTCAAAGTATACAGTTTGAACTTGACCTTCGATGCTTGAAATTAATTGTTGCAATCTCTCGCTATCGCTCATCATGTTATCGCTTGAGTTCACACCGCCCATATTTTGATTAGCGTCAGCGCTCATATCAACTTCAGGGTTTTTAGAGCTACAACCGCTCAACAATAAAGCCGCAATAGCAGCAGAAGCTAAAACTACTTTTTTCATTTTCATCCTTTTCTAGAAATTTAAAGTGATTATATCATAAAAATTACTAAACATTACCAATCAATCGACTGAATTTTGCCGATTTTTAACGGAAATTGGAAACTTTTGTTCTCATTTACGCGAATTATACCAAGAGAGCTCTGGCCGCCAAGCTCTTTGATAAACACTACGCTTTGTCCGTCGCTAGAAAATCTAGGGTATAAATTTTTACCGCTTGCAGTGAGCTGTCTGATGTAATCGGTCTGCGTAGAGATCATGTAAATGTTAAAATCTTTTGTTCCAAAGCTACTCTTACCGTCTTCTCTACTAGAATAAACTATATAGTTTTGGTAGGTGCTGACGGAGTTGTTGTTTTTGCCGTGATAGACCAACTGCTCAAAACCGCTTCCATCGACGTTTTGCGCGAAAACGTTAGGATATCCGAGTCTATCGGAAACAAAAACTACGCGTCTGTCGCCGTCGACGAAGTTGCCGTTGACGTCTATGCCGCTATAGTTAGTTACCTGAGATAGTCTTTTTGAATTTAGATCATATATATAGATATCAGGCTGATCTTGCGGAGCCATAGTTAGCAAAATTTTATCTCCGTTTTGGCTAACGTCGGAGGCTATAAGCATACCACCCTTGCTATCTAAAATTTTAGTTTTTTGGCCGCTTGCGACGTCGTATCTGTAAAGAACTAAATTTTTGCCGCTGTAATCAGAATAATAAAACGCTCTCTGATCGGCTCCTATCCATTTAGGAAATATATTCAAACCGCCGCGAACAAGTACTTTTTGATAAGTTAGAGTATAGTCGGCTATAACGATCTCGCTTTGCTTAGAGCCTGTTCCTTTAGCAAAAATGATAAATTTCTCCATCCAATTAACAGGAGGCATTTTTAACTCGTTGATCAGCTCGACTATCGCTTTATGCGCGATAAACGGATACTTTGCTCCATCGTTCATATTGTAAATTTTCTCGTACTGAGTAGTCGCCGTTTTTGCATTTATAAGCTTAACTCTAAGGCTTAGAGGCGAGTTTGGAGAACCCTCAAGCGCGTATCTAAATATAAGCTGCGCACCCTTTTCGCTCATGACGTTCGTATTTGAGTCGCCCTCATAACTACTTGCGACGTATTCGTCCACGACCTCAAAATCAGAGCTGACCTTTAAGTCGCCAAGCATGATTTTGTGAAATTTGCTTTTAAAAGCCTGATCGCCGACGGCCGTTGTGGCATCTTGAAGCACGATTTTTGGTAGGGCTAAGCCTTTGTTGATGACCGAAATGGTTGCATCAACGGCAAAAAGCCAACTGGCAAAAGCAAGAAAAAGTAAAATTTTCTTCATTTTTCCTCCGTTATTCTAGTTTATCTTCTAGTTTGGTTCCGAGCCTAACAGCTCTGCCTATCTGGGTAGGCGGCGGAAATTTCTCAAAAGTCATACTTTGCAAGAAATCCCTAACTTTGTCGTTAAATTCGCTATTATACGATAACTTTTTTATATCGTAACTAAACGATCCGTCAATGTCGATAATAATCTCAACCTCCGCCTCATCGCTAGAATCGGCCTTATAGGCGCTCCATTTACTCTGTAAAATTCTGCTGATCGTGCCGAAATATTCATTGTATTCGCCGGTCATTTGCGACTTTGGAGTTTTAGCAACCTGATCCAAGGTAAGCGCATTTATAACGTCGCTAGCCTTTTTTTGCTGGCTTGTTATCTGGACTTTTTCCGGCTTTTTACGACTTTGCTCTTTTGGTTGTTCTTTTTTCTTAGCAACCTTATCCTCTTTTAGCTTAGAGGTATCGATACTGCCGAACAAATCCTTTAAATTTGGCTCTTCTATCTTTTTTTCTTCAGGTTCTGGCGGTGCGGGATCTGGCTCAGGCGGCTTGTTTGTAGTGTTCGGTTTAGGTTCTTCTTTTTTAACCTCTTCCTCTTTTTTTACAGGCTGGGGCTTTTCTTCTTTTACGATCTCTTTTTTGGGCTCGGGCGCCTTTACGGTGATGTCGGGCTCACGCTCAACTATCATGATATCCATAAACGCATCTTTTGTATCGGTGTATTTTTTTGGCTCTTCCTTAAAGTAAGTAAGCTTAATAAAAATACCGCTTATGATACAAAGGTAAAGAAAAGCCGATAGTAGGAAATAGCCGGAGGTGTTAAATTTGAGATCAAATTTATCCATTAGTCTGGAGCGCTACCTTTGTAAAGCCTGCGTTTTTTACGCTCTTTAGAACAAACATCACATCGTCGTATATGAGGCTTTTGTCAGCTTTGATGTATACGGGCGAGTTTTTATCGTATTTTGCGCCGATAAGCACGATGTTGTCGGGAAGCTCGCGTAGATCCATAGTGCTTTGATCGATCCTAACCTTTTTTGTAGCATCCACTATGACGGTCAAATCTTTTCTTTGAGCCGAGGATGTTTTGGTTTTTGAGCCGTCAGGTAGTAAAATTTGCTCCTCATAAACGATAGTAGGCGTCGTAACCATAAGAATCGCCAGCAAAACAAGCATGATATCCACGAGCGGAGTTATGTTTAGCTCCGGGGTTTCGTCAAGATTTATCATTGATCTTCTTTAAGCGTTACGAGAATATCCACCTCTCGCTTAATCACGCCCATAAGCTCGTAAGCTTTCCTCTTGATAAGCAAGCTAAACGTGTAAGCAGGTATCGCTACAAATATACCCGCTCCGGTTGCCACTAGTGCCTCGCTGATGGCAGGAGCTATAACGTTTAGAGAAGAATTTCCGCCGCCTTGTCCAAGCTGAGAAAAGGTCTCCAAAATAGAAACAACCGTGCCAAAAAGTCCGATAAAAGGCGACGTAGAGGCAACTATAC
>CAUQOI010000126.1:0-4585 GCA_963519525.1 uncultured Campylobacter sp. | reverse complement strand
TACCTTTATTACTCTTGGCGTCTTTGGGCGTCCTCCTTAGATTAAATTTATTTTAGCTAGTGTTATTATAGGACTTAACTTTAAAGAATAAGCTTAAATGAAGGTGTAATTTATAATTTATTAGTAATATTAAAGGATTTATTTAGCCTCAAAACGTGACTATATCGGGGTAGGGATGGAATGAAAATAAAGTCGAATTTGGTGGGGGTGGATTTGGGGTGGGGTGTGGGAATTTAGAGATAGAAGAGTGTTTTTTGGCGGGATTGGGATAAATTAGAATTTTTTGGAAATGGGTAGGTGGAATTTGAGGGCGCCGAATATTTTATCAAAAAAAGAAAGTAAAAATTTGAGAATATTTTTCGGTGGTGTCCCCAACAGGATTTGAACCTGTGGCCTCAGAATTAGGAATTCTGCGCTCTATCCAGCTGAGCTATGAGGACAAAAAATAAAAATGTGTCAAAATTTTGTAAAACAAAAACTGTTTTGCCGCAATAAGCAAAATGAAAAATTAAATTTAAAGGCGAGGATTTGTATCCCCGCCAAATTCAGCTTAGCCGTTTCTTTTCTTGATAATCTCTTCGCTGACGTTCTTTGGAACTTCCTCATAGTGGTCAAATTCCATAGAATAAGTCGCGCGACCTTGCGTCATAGAGCGAAGGTCCGTAGAGTAACCAAACATTTGAGCTAGCGGGCAGAAAGCCGTGATGATCTTGCTTCCGTTTCGCTCGTCCATAGAGTTTACTTGTCCTCGGCGTTTGTTTAAGTCGCCGATAACGTCGCCCATATAATCCTCAGGCGTCTCAACCTCGACCTTCATCATAGGCTCAAGGATAACCGCACCCGCCTTTCTAGCGCCCTCTTTGAAGCCCATAGAAGCAGCGAGTTTGAACGCCATTTCAGATGAGTCGACTTCGTGGTAGCTACCGTCAAATAGTGTAACTTTAACGTCCTCGACCGGATAGCCGGCAAGTACGCCGTTTTGAAGCGCTTCTTTGCAGCCTTTTTCAACCGCCGGGATGTACTCTTTAGGGACTACGCCGCCTTTAATATCGTTAACGAACTCAAATCCGCTAGCCGCAGGTAGCGGCTCAAGGCGCAAGAATACGTGTCCGTACTGACCGCGACCGCCTGATTGTTTAGCGTATTTATACTCTTGCTCGACTGTTTTGCGGATGGTCTCGCGGTATGCGACTTGCGGTTGACCTACTTCAGCATCGACTTTAAATTCGCGTAGCATTCTATCTACGATGATCTCAAGATGAAGCTCGCCCATACCGCTGATGATGGTTTGACCGCTCTCTTCGTCGGTGCCCACTCTAAAGCTTGGATCCTCTTGAGCTAGTTTTTGAAGCGCGATAGCCATTTTTTCTTGGTCGGCTTTAGTTTTTGGCTCGACGGCAACGCTGATAACCGGCTCGGGGAAGTCCATCTTCTCAAGGATAACCTTGTCTTTTTCGCTCGCGAGCGTATCGCCGGTTAGGGTATTTTTTAGACCTACGACCGCGCCGATCTCGCCCGCGTGAAGAACCGAAATTTCCTCGCGTTTGTTTGAGTGCATTTTTAGCAAGCGACCGATTCTTTCTTTATTATCCTGAACAGTATTGTAAGCATAGCTACCGCTCTCAAGGCTACCGCGATAAACACGGATAAATGTAAGCTGTCCGACAAACGGGTCGGTCATAATCTTAAACGCAAGAGCTGCAAATTCGCCGTTATCGGTGCTTTCTACCGTTACTTCGCTACCGTCTTCATAAACGCCCTTAATCGCCTCGATCTCATCCGGTGCAGGCAAATATGCTACGACCGCGTCAAGTAGGGGCTGGATGCCTTTATTTTTAAATGCCGTTCCGCAAAGCATAGGAGTTATCGTCATTCTTAAGCAACCCGCTTTGATACCTTTTTTGATCTCTTCTTCGCTTAGCTCCTCGCCTGAGAAAAATTTCTCCATCAAGCTATCATCGGTTTCAGAAACCGCTTCGATTAACTTAGTGCGGTACTCTTCTGCCTTTTCTTTTACCTCTGCAGGGATTTCTATCTCTTTATAGTCAGTCGGCTTTTTGTCGTCTTCCCAAACGTAAGCTTTCATCTTAACAAGATCGACCACGCCTCTAAAGTTATCCTCTGCGCCGATAGGAATTTGAATAGGCACCGGATTTGCTTTTAGGCGGTTTCTGATTTGAGACTCGACGTTAAAGAAATTTGCGCCGATTCTATCCATTTTATTTACGAAAACGATTCTTGGGACGTGATATTTATTTGCTTGTCTCCAAACGGTCTCAGACTGGGGCTGTACGCCGCCGACTGAGCAGAATACCGAAACAGCACCGTCAAGAACGCGCATAGAACGCTCAACTTCGATAGTAAAGTCAACGTGGCCCGGAGTGTCGATCAAATTTATCTGGTGATCTTTCCAAAAGCAAGTGGTCGCTGCAGACGTAATCGTAATACCGCGCTCTTTTTCTTGTTCCATCCAGTCCATCGTAGCAGCGCCGTCGTGAACCTCGCCTATCTTGTGGCTCATACCCGTAAAGAACAAAATTCTTTCGCTGGTCGTAGTTTTACCAGCATCGATGTGAGCAGCGATACCGATGTTTCTAACCATATGTAAAGGGGTTTTTCTATCTGCCATACTAGACTCCTCTTACCAGCGGTAGTGAGCAAACGCTTTGTTAGCCTCTGCCATTTTGTAGGTGTCTTCCTTCTTCTTGAAAGACGCGCCTTTTGAATTTGCCGCATCAAGCAGCTCGTTAGCTAGCTTATCGATCATGGTTCTTTCGCTTCTTTTTCTAGCAAAACCGATGATCCAGCGGATAGCAAGAGCTTGCTGGCGAGCCGGGCGAACTTCTACCGGTACTTGGTAGGTAGCGCCGCCGACGCGACGAGATTTAACCTCCATAAGAGGCTTAATGTTTTCGATAGCATCGTTAAATACGTCTATACCTTTTACGTCGCCGCTTTTTTTCTCGATAGCTTTGATAGCGCCGTACATGATCTCGGTAGCGACGCTTTTTTTGCCGTCGTACATAAGAGAGTTAATAAATTTAGTGATTACCTTATTGCCGTAAATTGGATCCGGCATTACTTCCCTGACGGGAGCTTTTCTTCTTCTCATTTGATTATTCCTTCAAATTTTATAAATTTTACTCAAACCTATGCCGCTAATGGCATGGTCTGCGAACCTAAATTTTTATTTCTTTTTACCAGCTGCGGCTGCCGCTTGACCAGGTTTTGGACGTTTAGCGCCGTATTTTGAGCGAGAAACCGTTCTTTTCGCAACGCCGGCTGTATCAAGAGCGCCGCGTACGATGTGATATTTAACGCCCGGTAAGTCCTTAACACGACCGCCGCGCACTAGCACGATGCTGTGTTCTTGTAGATTGTGGCCTTCACCGCCGATATAGCTGATCACTTCAAATCCGCTTGTAAGCCTAACTTTGGCAACTTTTCTCAAAGCCGAGTTTGGTTTTTTAGGAGTCGTAGTGTAGACCCTAGTGCAAACTCCTCTTCTTTGAGGACACTCTTTTAGAGCTGGAGATTTTGACTTAAAAGTCACTTTCTTGCGCTCTTTTCTGACCAATTGATTAATGGTTGGCACAGTAATTCCTTTCGACTAAATTTATTAAAAAGACTTGATTTTATTTAAATTTGGCTTAATATAAGGTAAATTTCATCTTTAACGCTGAATTTTATCGCACTAATCTTTTCTAATCGCGTACTTTCCGCTTCCGCTAAAGATAATGCAAAGCGATAAAGCGATGTAAAGATATAAAATTTCGGCCTTAAAGCCGCCGGCATTTGTAAGCTCCAGTAAATTTCCAAGTCCGTGATAGGTGTACATTATCGTTAGGCTCGTGCCGATAATGAGCAATGCTGCGATCCTTGAAAATATCCCTAGAATTATCATTAGCGGCGCAACAACCTCGCCGACATATGAGCCGTAAGCCATAACTTCAGGCAAGCCGGCTTTTGCCAAAATACTCTTTATGCCGCCTATGCCGTGTAAAATTTTTGTAAAGCCGTGCATAAAAAGACAGATACCAAGCCCTAGTCTCGCAAATAAAATTCCCAAATCTAAATTTTTCATTTTTACTCCAAATTTTCAAATTTAAAGGATTGATTTTATCTGATTAGTTTTAAAGCAAGGTAAATTTAAGCCCCGCCGAATTTAGCGAGGCTTGCGGGGTTAAATTTAGTTTTGTTTTAGCTTGATCTTTTGATCTTGATAAAGACCCGTTCCGACAGGGATCATGCGTCCTAGAATGACGTTTTCCTTTAGATCCTCAAGGTGGTCGATCTTGGCTGCGATCGAAGCCTCGGTTAAAACCTTAGTCGTCTCTTGGAACGATGCGGCCGAGATCACGCTATCGCTTCCGATAGCAGCGCGCGTAACGCCTAGCAAAATAGGCTCAGCGATCGCAGGATTACCGCCCATTCGCATTATGCGCTCATTTTCTTCCTTAAATCTCGTTCGAGAGATCATATCGCCGGTGATAAAATTCGTATCGCCGCTATCGACGATCTTAACCTGGCGAAGCATCTGAGAAACGATGATCTCGATGTGCTTATCGGCGATCGCAACGCCTTG
>CAUQOI010000125.1:0-4698 GCA_963519525.1 uncultured Campylobacter sp. | reverse complement strand
AGAAAAATAGCTGGCTTAGCGTGCCCGGGGATGAAAATTTAAAATTTGCCCTCGTCGCCGCTAGCTACCGTCAAAAGGGTGAAATAAAACTAGTAAACGAGCTTAAAAGCGGCGATGAGACGATAGTTTTTAAGATCGTAGAGGGCGAATATAAAAAAGAAAAAATAACCGTCGAAGGTAGCAAAGTAACTCCGCCAAAAGATGTGCTAAAGCGTATCGAGGAGGAGCGCGAGGAGGCGAATAAAATCTACGCGACGGCTAATGCCGAGCTAAAATTTAACTCCAAATTTATCCTGCCGATGAGCTCGGCTATCACGAGTCCGTTCGGTACCGCGCGCGTATTTAACGGCACTTTAAAGAGCTATCACGGCGGCACGGACTTTAGAGCGGCGGTCGGCACGTCCGTAGTCGCGGCAAACGACGGCGTAGTCGTCATCGCGAAAGACCGCTACTATGCGGGCGGATCCGTGGTGATCGATCACGGCGAGGGCATCTACACGCAGTACTATCATCTAAGCGCGCTAAACGTCAAAGTCGGACAAAGCGTCAAAAAAGGCGACATCATCGCGCTTAGCGGCGCTAGCGGACGAGTGAGTGGACCACACCTGCACTTTGGCGTGATCGCCGGCGGCGTGCAGGTAAATCCGATAAATTTCGTCAAAAAAATCAACGAAATTTTAAATTAACATTTTTTTCACGACTTTTCTTTAAACTTCGCTCATCTTTTTAAAGGAGAGAAAATGAAAAAAGTAGTTTTGATTAGTATGTTGGTTGCGGGCGGGCTTTTTGCCGCTTCGCTTGAAAATAGCACGAACGACGAGCTTTATAAAATGGTCGCAAATGCCGACGCTAAGACGCTTAGCGAGGTGGCTTTTGAGATAGATAAGCGCGCGGGCAAGCTAAAATTTGAAGCCAAAGAGGTCAAACGCGGGCTAAAGGCCGAAATCAGAAAGAAGTTTGAGGGTATGAGTATCGCCGATAGAGAGCGATTTATGCGCGAGTTTAGAAGCGGCTATAACGCCCAAGTGGGCGCGCTAAGCGTGGCGGAGGCAAAAAAGCTTGATATCGAGCTAAAAGACGGTGATGACGACGATGATTTTCACAAGAAATTTAAGCACGATTTTAAGGGCGGGTTTATAAAAGATAAAGACGGCAAAGGCCCCCATACGCCGCGTAATAAAGAGTAAATTCGGCCTTTTTAGGCTTTGCGGGGCGAGTTTTCGTTTAAATTTGCGCGAAAATTTGCCCCGCTTTTTACAAATTTAAGCACTTTGGCGACGACGTAAATTTATGAAATTTTACCTTGAAATTTAGATGAAATTTGATAAATTTACGCAGGATTTATTTGTAGTGGAATTTGAGCGCGGGCAGATTTAAGGTAAATTTAAAGCGCCCAGCAAAACATCGCACGCAAACGAGCCTTGCAAGCAGGATAAAAAAACCGAAAATCAAGCGGATAAAATGCCGTAAAACGACAAAAACAAACGAAAACGGAGCAAAAATGAGTAAAATTTTGATCGTCGAGGACGAAAATATGCTGCTTGAGATGATGTGCGCGTACTTGCAGGCTCAGGGATACGAGACGGCGGGCGCGAAGAGCTACGACGATGCGTTAAATTTAGCCTACGAGAGTAACTTTGATCTTTGGATATTTGACGTCAAAATTATCGGCGGCAGCGGCTTTTCGCTACTTGAGGAGCTTCGAAACGCAGGCAAAAATACGCCTTGCATATTTACGACCTCGCTAAATACGCTTGATGACGTGCAAACCGGTTTTATTAGCGGGTGCGACGACTACATCAAAAAGCCGTTTGAGCTAAAAGAACTACATCTGCGCGTGCAAAATTTGCTAAAACGAACCTTCGTACACAACAAAAACGAGCTGGTAAATCTGGGTGAAAATTTGGGCTTTGATATGAATCAGGGCTTGCTGTTTCGGGGCGGCAAGGCTGTCTCGATGCCTAAAAAGCAGTCTAGGTTGCTGGCGCTTTTACTTAAAAATCAGGATAAATTTTTAAGTAGAGAGGAGATCTACTCTCAAATTTGGGACTACGACGAGAGTCCTAGCGAGCTTAGTTTGCGCGTTTATATCGCGGAGCTGCGTAAAATTTTAGGCAAAGAGCGAATCGTGAGCGCATCAAAGCTAGGCTATAAATATGTTTAAGCTTTTTAGTGCGGCTAAGAGGCAAAGAGTAGGGCGCGGGCCTGAAATTTCATCCAAATTTACGCAAGATTTTTGCCGTTTTATGCTTCAAAATTTACGTCCGCAAGATAACCGCAAATTTAATCCAAAAGGCGGCAAGTGTCTTTTTTAAAATTAGCCAAAAAAGCCTTCGCCCTGCTCTGGGACCGTCAAATTTTACCTATTTTTTTGCTTTATTTTATCACGAGTGCCGCATTTTTGGTCTTTTTCGCGCAGATGTTTTATGAGCGCGAAAAGCATTTTATCCTAGACCGCGACGTATTTATCGTGCGAGATTTGCAACATCACCTGCAAAATAAACTGCAAAAAAACGGCGAGATAGACGACGATGATTTCGACGACGTCGAGGCTTTTGCCGTAAATTTAAAAACGGGCGAGGAGATCGAGGACGACTTTGAGCCGCGCGAAGGCATGCCGCAAAGGTACAAGGACGGAACGAGCTCTGTGGTGCAGTTTTATCTCAAAAATCGTCTCGGCGAGGAGGAGTACTACGTCGCGGTCAAGGTCGCGGATCCTGAGTTTGCGATCTTTACGCTAAAACTCAAGATAATATTTTTCTCGTTTATGATACTGCTTGCTATTTTAGTCATAGCTTATTTTATCATCCGGCTTTCGTTGCGTCCGCTTTACCGTCGTATCGACTTTTTAAACGGCTTTATCAGGGATACGACGCACGAGATAAACACGCCTCTTAGCGTCATTTTGATGAGTATAGAGATGTTTGAGACCGATCCCAAAAAATACCTAAATAACATAAAAACCGCCTCTAAAACGATCTCGACGCTTTACGAGGACCTCACGCTAGTAAAGCTTAGCGGTAAAGAGGATGGCGCGGCGACGAGCTTTAGCCTTAGCGAGCTGGTGCGCGAGAGAATCGGGTATTTTGAGCTAAATTTGGAGCAAAAAAATATAAATTTAAGCATGCAAATCGCCGAGGTGCAGCTGCGCTCATCCTATAAAAAAACGCGAAAAATCATTGATAATCTGCTCAGCAACGCCATAAAATACTGCGACGAAAACGGCTCGGTAAGCGTAAATTTAACTCCCGCAGCGCTCGCGATATCAAACAGCGGCGCAGGCATCGCGAAGGAAAATTTGCCGCGGATTTTTGATCTTTACACGCGGTTTGACGAGCGAAACGGCGGCTTTGGTATCGGGCTTCACATCGTTAAAACATTTTGCGAGGAGCTCGGGTTTAAAATCTCGTGCAAAAGCGGCGGAGGGCTAACGGAGTTTCGCGTCAGTTTTGGTGGTAGCGCGGTTAAAATTTAAGAAAGCCGGGCTGTAAATTTAAGTTGTTTTAGTTTGTGCGGCAAGCTTGGGTCAAATTTTAAACCGTCAAATTTGACCCAAATCGCTAAACTTAAATTTGACGCGCAAGCGGGCTAAATTTAGAAAGTATGCAAAACCAAGAAAGCCAAATTTGGCGTATCAAGGCAGAATATCGACGTTTATTTCGTTTTTTACCTCTACGGTTACGCTTCGGGTTGTGTCGTTATATTCGGTGTATTCCGAGCTTACGTTTCCTTGGGTAAAGTTTTTAAGATGCAGCGTATCTCCGCTCTCGCCGTCTATCTTTAGCCTGTTGTCGCTATCCGTCATATCAAGCACGTCTTTGGCGGTTATCGTGGTTTCGACGTTATTTTCGGCGCCGCCTAGCTCGAGTTTTTCAAAGTCTTTGACTCTGCTAAAGTCTATGGTTTCGGAGATATTTAGCGTATCTTCGCCTTCGCCGCCTTTTATGACGGAGGTTGAGATATTTGCTCCTTTTTCTATCACGACTTTGTCGTTGCCCTCGTCGCCTCTTATTTCGGAATAATTATCAAAATTCGCTCCGACTTTTATGTTTATGGTATCATCGCCTCTGCCTCCAAATATCACCGAGTGCGAGACGTTTGCACCGCCGTTTACGTTTATAGTGTCGTTGCCTTCGCCTCCGGCTATGCGTGAGGCGTTTTGGATCTGCGCGCCGCTGTTGATATGTATTTCGTCGTCTCCTTCGGCGGCGTTTATCTGGGCTTTATCGAGGACCGCTCCGCTGTTTACGTTTATAGCGTCGTTGCCCGTACCGGTGTGTACGTATGTGCCTTGTTTAAACTCGGCCCCGCTGTTTAGCGTTACGACGTCTTCGCCTTTGCCCGTGCCTATGCCGGCAGAGTTTCCCGATGTAGTAGCGTTTTCAAGGGCGCTATTAGAGATGGTTACTTCATCGTTATCATCCTCCGTAAATAGCTCGGAATTTACAAATTTAACTCCGTCAAGCTCGATCTTTTCCTCGCCCGCGCCTGTATTTACGGCGACGTTGGTAAGCGTTATGCCGGATTTTATGTTGATGTTATCGTTGCCTGCGTATGTTGATATGATGGAGTCGTTTCTGTTTTTTTTATAGCACATAACGTAGGATTAAATAATTATAATAAAGGCGTCTTTTACCGTCGTTAAACAAAATTCTATAAATCTATCACGATTGAAGTCGTAAATATTCTGATATAATT
>CAUQOI010000124.1:0-4825 GCA_963519525.1 uncultured Campylobacter sp. | reverse complement strand
CTCTCTTTTTTCTCGGCATTACTCATCTGCTCCCAACTCTTTTTCTCTTGTTCCGTTGCCATTTTTTATCCTTACGTCTGTCGTTTACTCATAGCTTTTGGGCTATGAGTCGGTATTGGGCTCGTCTTGATCGGCGACCTCCATGCTTTGGTGGGACTTATTTAAATATTCCCATTCCTTGCTCTCGTTGTCGCTGATTTCAAACTCGCCGTCTTCGCTTGTCGCAAATCGCTCGGCAAGATTTTTCTCATACTCTTTGTATGCCTTTTCTTGCTCTTGCTTTTCTGCATAGGTCATTGCTTACTCCTTAGGGTAAATTTTAGAGCTTTGAGCTCTAATTTAAATCTTTGATAAAAATTTAGATTAGAGCTCTTAAAAAATAATAAAACATCTAAAAATAAAATTACATATAATTTAAATTTAGCAAAAATAAAAATATTATATTTTTAAATTTTTTGCTAAATTTATTATAAAAATTTATAAAATTTTACTCCCTATCCACTTTAATTTTTAGAGCTTTTAGCAGCTCGTCTCTTTGTTGTCTTTTATCATCCGGCTTGATCTCGCTTGAGCCGTTTTGTGCCGTATTTACTTCGCCTTTTGCCTCTTTTTCGCTCCCTTTTTCGGCCGTATAGGCGTCTTGCTTGACGGCAGCTTCGCTTTGGTCGTCCTTTGCCTCAACTTCTAGCTTATCCGCCTCTTTCCACTGTGCCATCTTGAACCAATAAGGCACTTTTGCTTTGATGGGCATCTTGTAAAAGCCTTTAACGAGAATTAAAATATCGCTACTATCTTGGTTTTTCAAATCTTGGGCGGTTACTAGCTTTTTGGCTTCTTTGCTCTTTGAGATATTGCTTTTAAACAGCTCCATATTACCTTGCGATTTGCTGATTTTGATATTTGTGTAGTCGCCGATTAACTTGCTCGTATCCTCTGCGTCTTTGTCGCTATTCATGCTAAAAATTACGTGATATCCGCTGTTATTTTTTACGATATTCATATCGTCTTCGCCGTAGTATTTTTTGATCTGCTCGTAGCTTTGCGTAACGAAAACCGGTAAAAGCCCATAGCTTCTGCAAAGTGCGGGGGCTTCTAATAAAAACGGCATCTTGCCGAAGCGCACGAACTCATCCCCGAAAAAGTATATAAATCTATCGGGATCGCTGCACTCTTCTCCGCTCATTAATTTCTTAAACAATGTTTCTATAAAAATACGAATTAAAGGAGCTAAAATTTCGATATCTTCGGTTTGAACGACTACGTACATCGATATTCTTTTCGCTCTTAAATCCTCGAACGTAAAGCTCATCTTGCTGGTTGCGTTGGCTACTTGCGGATTGCTAAAAACCGTCATAAACGTATCATATGTCGATTTTATGCTTGCAAATTCATTATCTGCGGCTCTTGCATACGCTCTAGCCTGATTTCTCGTGCTTTCGTCGATACTTTCGTCAAAGCTTGTCTGTTTTAGCCAAATTTTAAAAGTATCTACGTCATAGTCTCTCTCTCTTTCTTTGTCCGGGTCGTCCTCGTCTATCTCTTTCATTGCCTCTTCGCCGAATTTTTCGTCCAAATACTCGAAATAATCGGCTTTTGGAGCTTGTGCAAGTTGGGCTAGCGTAGCGTGTTTGTCTTTTTGCATAAAGTATTCGGCGAAAAATACAAACATCGTTCTTGCCGATTTTATCCAGTGATCGTTTTCGCTGCCTTTTTCGCCTACGAAAATGGTAGAAGCTATCTGCTCGGCTAATTTTTTGATATGTATATACTCCATGTCTTTAACGATTGAGCGATCGAACGGGTTAAAAAATAGCGTATTATCCCAGCTAAAAGGGGAGAATAGCTGAATTTCGTTGTTAAAATATTTTTGCCTATACCCGGCTGTCTTTTTATATAGTTCGCCTTTGATATCTAGCGTTACGCAAGAAGCCGGTACGCTTAGTAAATTTGGAATGATCATACCCGCCGTTTTACCACTTCCAGGAGGTGCTACCACTAGCGTTGAGAGCGGCTGCGTAGCCCTTAAGAACTGCGGATTATCGCTATCTATATTGTGACATCCTAGCACCAAGCCGTTTTTATAG
This sequence comes from uncultured Campylobacter sp., assembly GCA_963519525.1. Classification (GTDB taxonomy): domain Bacteria; phylum Campylobacterota; class Campylobacteria; order Campylobacterales; family Campylobacteraceae; genus Campylobacter_A. The sequence goes on along the minus strand of CAUQOI010000124.1, from coordinate 2,741 downwards.
TTTATATTCATTTTAGGGAAGTCTTCGGGCGTCGCGAACCTTGCTGAGCCATAATCTTCGCCGTCTCTAAAATACGGCAATAGCCACCACGTAAAGACTACCAAAAACGGGGCGATCAGCGTAAATAATGCAACGTAAGCCTTTAATTTTAGCGTCGGCGCGCCTATATTTATTAAAATTTTATACGCCACTGCGGGTACTTTTATCAAATCCGGATTAAAAATAACCTTGACTACCGCCAAATATAGCACTACGCCCATTATAATTGAAACGAAAAAAGCCCAAGCCCATCTTTTGGCGGTAAAATCTTTTGAACTATCCATTTTCCTCCCCTTTTGCCCCCTCATTGCTCGGCGTTTTAGTATGTTTGACATCTATTTTTATTTTTAAGTCTTCCATTTTTGCGCTTAATTCTTTTATGGCTACTGCGAAGCCCCGCATATTTTTTTCTAGGTCGTTCTTGGCTTCTTCGGGGCCGGTAATGTTTGCATTTAGATGATAGGCAATCTGATTTAAATTTACTCCCAAGCGACCGAATTCTCGTAAGAATTCGCTTATTATTTCGTTATTCGTTTCTATCTGTTCTAGCACGTCAGCGTATTTTTCTACATGTACCAGCTTTCGAACTACTGCCGATTTACTTTCATTGCGTCTTTGAGATATGCGTTTTAGTACCCTTGCGTCGGCTTCGGTAAAATATATAAAATGCGCGGCTACTTTTCTCATGCTACGATCTTTGCAATGTCCAGTTCTTTTAAATTTAAGATATCCGTCACGACTCTTTGATTTTTAACCCTGGCTATTTGGATAATGTAATCGATCGCCGTAACGATAAGGCTATCTAGCATGCGATCGTCCACGCTTGATAGGCCGCCTCCTAAAATAATATTGGTTTTAATGGCCTTTATGGCGTCTTTGGGATTATTTGCGTGCAAGGTACTTAAATTTCCGGCATGCCCGGTGTTGTTTACCCTTAAAAACGAAAAGGTATTGCGGATGTCTATCTCGCCTAAAAATAGCCTATCGGGTCGCAAGCGCATCGCATTATCGATCGCTACCTGATAGCTGTAAATTTCGGTGGCGATTTTGGGTACGGCCAGCTGCGTTTTATTTACGTTTTCTACCCTCAGCTCTTGGCTGTCCTCTATGGTGACTACTCGCTCGCCCGGGTCTATTTCTCCCATTAACGAGTTTAAAAAACTGGTCTTCCCGCTTCCCGTTCCGCCGCTTAAAAGTACGTTTTTCTTATCCCGAATCAGCTCTTTGATTTTTTCATAAGTCCAGCCCTCGTTTATCACGTTTTGACTTAATGTAAAGCTTTCTAGTTTAAAGGCCTCTTTGCTGGGTATCCTTATACAAATTGCGATATCGCTATTAAACAGACTTGATTTATGCTGCGCTTGGACGCGGTAACGCAAAAACGGATCGGGCAGTTCGCATGAGAGGTGGCAATGCGTTTCGTCGAAGCGCTGATTTCTTCTAGTGGCCAGCTCGATCAAAAAATTATTTAGAAATTTTATATCTAGCTTTGGGTCTTGCACCATTTCCCAGTGGTCGCCGTAGTCTATGTTTATTTCGCACGGCCGATTAAATATTAGTTCGTTTGCCCGCAGGGTCAAATACGGCTTTAAAACGCCTAAAATATTATTTAAAATTATGCTTTCGCTCATTTTACTCTTCTTGGCTTGCTTCTGTTGTGCTCGTGCTTACCAAATCGTTTTTTTCTTGCACTAGCTTTTCTAGCTTCTGCCTTTCTTTTGCAGCGTTTGCCTCAGCCTTTTCGGTAATTTTTAGCTGATTTGCTATGCGTTTTAGTAGTCTATCGTTTGCTTTTTTATTTTGTAGCTCAGTCTTAACTTGGCTTTTGATTTGCTCGTATTGCATCGGCTTTCCCTTTAATCGTTAAAATATTGCATCATCACTTCGCCGTTTTTTGGTTTTGCAAACCACATATGATTTGTAGGCACTAAAAATATACGGCTTCCGCTTTTGATTTCTATGGTTGGCTTGATTTGGCTTTGCTGCTGGATTATGTCTTGCACTACGCTGCTTACGTCGCTTCTAGCATTTGAGTAAATTTCGGTGGCGTAAGAGTTGTTTGAATTTCCCATTTTTGAGGCTATACCTAAAAGCAAAGCGTTCGTAATCGTTGAAATTGAGTAGGCTATGCCGTAGCGTTCCCAATATTTATTATTTATCGCTCCTACGACTCCATTCATTCCCATATTATCGGCGGCCATTGCATCTGTTAGCATTATATTAATGCCTTGCGGCGTGATTATCTCGCGCCACCTGATTTCCAGCCTTTCATGCCCGATTTTGGTGTCGTTGGTGTAAAAGCCTATCACTTTACTTCCGCGAGGGATCAGCACCGCTCGCCCCATAGCAGCATATATGTCTTGCTCTATTTGAGCCGTTACTATTCCGCTCAAATCCGAACTTATCGCGCTCGTTAGAATTGCCGGGATCAGCCGCCCGGCTCTAATAGTGCGGTATAGTCTGTGTTCATTCGTGCTGACATCTAGGCTTTTTTGATTTGAGAAGCCATCGGCGCCGTATTTTAATGAGTTTTGATTTACGTTTTTTATCTCGTTGTTGCGATTAGCTAAAATTTGAGCTCTTATTAGCTCGCGCATTTTGTTTTCGTAGGCGGCCTGGTTGTCTCTTCTTATTTCTTGTTTTAGACTCTCTTGCTTGGCTTTTAGCTCTTCTTGTTTATCTCTAGCGCGCTGCGCCATTTG
>CAUQOI010000123.1:0-5075 GCA_963519525.1 uncultured Campylobacter sp. | reverse complement strand
GATTAAAATGTACGTGATTTTATTTTACGACATCGCCGGCGCCGAGCAAAAAGAGAAAAACAACGCAAACCGCATCAGAAAGGCGGTCGAGAAGTTTTTGCCGCGAGTGCAGTTTTCCGTTTTTGAAGGCGAGATTCGCGAGAGCGATTTTAAAAAACTAACCGCGATTTTGCAAAAAGAGTGCATTGCGCAGCTTGATTCTATCGTGATTTATACGTTTAATTCGCTGAAATACTCCAAGCGTATCGTAATCGGACGGGATAAAAGCGGCGCGCTGTTTAGTTAAATTTACTCGCGTAAATTTGCAGAGTTTGGCAGCGGCGCTTGAAATCCCAGCTAAATTTAAGGAAAAAAGATGCAAAAAAGCGACAGGACGCATTTTATTTTGAGCGCAGGCAGGCTTCGTAGGCAAGATAACAATATCTATTTTGATAAATTTGACGATGAGGGCGCGGTCGCTGCCAGTAAAATTTTGCCGATAAACGCGATCGATGAAATTTACGTGCTGGCAAAGGTGCAGATCGATACCTACACTATGGCGTTTTTGGCGGACAACAACGTCCTTTTGCATGTTTTTAGCCCGTATCATAGCTTTCGCGGTAATTTTTATCCAAATACCTCAAACTCGGTCAATAAAAGCGGCTTTGTGCTGCTAAATCAGGTTCGCGCTTTTGACGATCCGCTTAAGCGCGGCTACATCGCCCGCGAGATCACTCGCGCGCACATCCTAAACGACGCGGCAAACTGTAAAAGACACGGCGTGAAATTTGACGTATCGCCCCACATAGAGGCGCTAAACGTCGCCGCGGACGTGCCTGCGATAATGGCGGTGGAAGGGGCGTTTCAAAAGCTCTACTACGAAAAGTGGAACGAGATAATCGCGGATCAAAAAAGCTTTAAATTTACCGTCCGCTCCAAGCGCCCGCCCGCCGATAAAATCAACAGCTTCATAAGCTACGTAAATACGCGCATTTATAACATCTGCCTGAGCGAAATTTACAAAACCGAGTTAGATCCGCGCATCGGCTTTTTGCACGAGCCAAACTACCGCGCGCTGAGCCTACACCTCGATCTTGCCGAGATTTTTAAGCCGATTTTGGGCGATACGCTGATTTTTAGCATGCTAAATAAAAAGGAGATCACCGCAAAGGACTTTCAAACGGACGCCGGTCGGATAAAATTTAGCAACGATGCCGTGCAAAAGATAGAGCTAAAGATGATCGCGAGGCTTGGCGAAACGATCTGCCTAAACGGGCAAAACCTCACGTGGCGGCAGGTGATCCGCCGCGAGGCAAATCAGATCAAGAAATGTATCTGCGAAGATGCGCCTTATGAGGGGTTTAGGTGGGGATAAATTTGGTATTTTGTCGGCAAGATCAAAGTATCTTGGTTGCATTTTGATGATTTGATTTTAGGACCTTGACTTCACCAAAATGCGGCACAAAAATCGCTGCGCATTTGCGGTCAAATTTGGCTTATGCGTCTTGGCTACTGTGTCGGGTTGGGCGGGGCTAGCTTACTCTTGTTGCGGCGAGATATTAGATTTCTAAGTGCCTTTTTAAATCCAAATCATGTCGATAAAGCTTTTTCTAAGATTTTATAAATGCTGAAATTTGGGGCACTTCGTATCGATAATATTTTGATTTTTATGTAAATTTAAGGCGTAAAAATATAGACTTTGAGTTTTAATAGCCCTAAAAATGTATGTTTCGGTGCTGTTAAAATTTACTCCGTTGGAGTTTGAAACATAACAATAGCAAGCTTAAATTTAGTGGCAGTAGAGTTAAAATTTACTCCGTTGGAGTTTGAAACCCTAATCAAACCACAAGATTTCGCGATGTAAAATAAGTTAAAATTTACTCCGTTGGAGTTTGAAACTACCAGGATATTTATCTTATCACGCAAGATTTAAGCGTTAAAATTTACTCCGTTGGAGTTTGAAACACGTAAATGCCAAGCTTAACAAGGTCAATAAAGTCATAGTTAAAATTTACTCCGTTGGAGTTTGAAACGCCAAAAGCTCTATACTAGATGACGCTTGGGGCGCGGGTTAAAATTTACTCCGTTGGAGTTTGAAACGCGCGATAATCCCGGCAGGAGAAACATATGTTTTTGTTAAAATTTACTCCGTTGGAGTTTGAAACTATGTTTGCCCGTTTGTCAATATGGCGAATTTAGCCGTTAAAATTTACTCCGTTGGAGTTTGAAACGTAGCATTTACGAAGACAATAAAAATCTAGCCTTTTGGGTTAAAATTTACTCCGTTGGAGTTTGAAACCGGCGATATTTTAAGAAGTCTCGGCAAAGCGGTCAATGTTAAAATTTACTCCGTTGGAGTTTGAAACCAAAATATGGCTTGTCTTTGGGCTTCAAATTTTTAAGTTAAAATTTACTCCGTTGGAGTTTGAAACATAATAGACGAAACCCTGGCTCCGCAGAACGTCATGTTAAAATTTACTCCGTTGGAGTTTGAAACACCATAAAGCCGGGCATGGATATCGCCGAGATCGTCCGTTAAAATTTACTCCGTTGGAGTTTGAAACTTAAATTTGCTAGCGCGGACGGACGTAAATTTGACGGTTAAAATTTACTCCGTTGGAGTTTGAAACTACCGGATCAGCGACTAGCGCATTTTTAAGCTCGGTTAAAATTTACTCCGTTGGAGTTTGAAACTTGTCACTTTTTCTGGTATTGGTTTTGGTTTTGGTGTTAAAATTTACTCCGTTGGAGTTTGAAACAAGACCCCTGCAAAGGCGTATCAGACCAAAAACAGGTTAAAATTTACTCCGTTGGAGTTTGAAACAAATTTACCAGCTTTTTTTATTTAGACCTGCTAGGTTAAAATTTACTCCGTTGGAGTTTGAAACCACCGATCTTGTAAATTTTGCTCAGCTTGCAAGTAGTTAAAATTTACTCCGTTGGAGTTTGAAACAGTATAGGGATGCCGTTACGTTGTTTTTGGTTGGTGTTAAAATTTACTCCGTTGGAGTTTGAAACACGGCTCGCAACCATACCGAGGTATATTTCTCAACCGTTAAAATTTACTCCGTTGGAGTTTGAAACGTATCGCGCGGCGTATGTCGTCCTCGACTTCCTTGAGTTAAAATTTACTCCGTTGGAGTTTGAAACGACGAAAATATCGACGAAGATTATAGCGGGGGAAGAAAGTTAAAATTTACTCCGTTGGAGTTTGAAACTTTTAATGCTAATCGACACTAGCAAAAGCGGCATAGTTAAAATTTACTCCGTTGGAGTTTGAAACGATTTTCTTACGTTTGCAGTGATATATTTTTGAGGTTAAAATTTACTCCGTTGGAGTTTAAAATTGGACTTTATCATTTTGTCAAAATCGCTTAAGTCTACTCAAGGTCGGGATTTCATTTTACCGTCCAGCTACGCTTCTTTTAACTTTGCAAACAGGCCTCTGCTTGCAGTTGCGAAGTTACAGACTAAAGTAAAAGTCCAACGACGAAAGGCTTCATCTGCCTCAACCCCTCTGAAGCACGCGTTGGCACGTCGGCCTGCGCGTATAGTGCAGTTTTTAATCGTTTATTCAGCATTGTTTTATATTTATACCACTAGAATTGAGGCGCAAATTTATACAACTAGGGTGTTAAAATGAACGATCTATTTATCGGCGTCGTATTCTATTTTACTTTTATGTTTTTCGGGCTTCTTTTTCTTGCTATTTGCGCTTTTTGGTATATTTCTATCCCGCTATTTTGCATTTACGTATATTTTAAATATTTCAGAAAAGAGAAAAAAATTGAAGCTAGAGTTTTAGAGCCTTAAAACTATTGTTCAAATTTACTCCAGTTGGAACGAAGCAACGTTTTCAAAAAGCCGCATCCGAGGTCAAAATCGCAAATTTAGCCTCAGATACGACCGATGAAAGCTATTTAGCGGATTTTAAAATCGTCTGATAGCCTTGTTTTTTGAGCGCTTCTACGACCGTATTTTCCGCAAAATCGTCCTGGACGACGATGTCGGCCGTTTTAGCCTCCAAATTTACCTCGAATTTCTTAACGCCGTTAAGCGTATTTAGCGTCTGCGTGATGACCTCGTAGCAGCTCACGCAGGCCATATTGGGGATCTCGTAAACCAAAGTCTTGTCCGCAAATGCCACCGCGCAAAGCGCCAGCGCTAGAGCTAACTTTTTCATTCTTTGATACCGACTTTGTATTTTTTGGCTTGGATCGCGTGCACGATGTCCATCACGTTCACGCCGCTATCTGCGGTGATGTTTACGTCTTTGCTTTTTAGATCAAAGCTCACTCCGGTGACGCCCTTGACGCCCTTTGCGGCATCTTCGATTTTCTTAGCGCAGCCGCCGCAGTTCATATTTGGCACGTTTAGTTCGTAGGTTTGCTCTGCAAAAACAGCGCCGCAAATCGCCGCCAAAAGTAAAATTTTCTTCATCATCGCTCCTTGAAAATAATATTTGATGTGAAATTGTATCACTATATTTCTTATATATTTATTATTTTTATTTATATTAAAATGTAATATAATTTACTTTTTTCTTATATTTAAAACTATAATTTGACGTCAAATTTGCGCGGATTTAAAGCAGATGGAAAAATATTGCGGGAAAATTAAGAGGGGAATTTAGCCCGCAAAAAGCATAAATTTGCAGGCTAAATTTATAAAATTTATTCTTTTGTTTTTGCCATTCTGCGGCGCATAGTCGGATCGAGATAGCGTTTGCGCACGCGTATGTTTGACGGCGTGACTTCGACTAGCTCGTCCTCCTCGATCCACTCCAGAGCGCGCTCAAGGCTTAGCTTTCTAGGCGGCACGAGCTTGATAGCGTCGTCAGAGCCGCTAGCGCGTACGTTGGTTAGGTTTTTGCCTTTGATCGGGTTTACGTCCAGATCGTTTGGACGGCTGTGCTCTCCGATGATCATGCCTACGTAGGTCTTGGTCTGCGGATCGACGAAAAGGATACCGCGATCTTGCAGGTTCCAGAGGCTATACGCTAGCGTCACGCCGTTTTCCATCGACACCAAAGCGCCGTTACTGCGGTGCTCGACGCTACCGATGAGCGGGCGAAACTCAAGGAAGCTGTGGTTCAT
>CAUQOI010000122.1:0-5133 GCA_963519525.1 uncultured Campylobacter sp. | reverse complement strand
AATTTACTTCGCCAGCTCAAAAATCTCTTTGATATTTTCCTTCGTGTATAGCTTGTCTTTGCGCCAGTTTGCCGCGTAGTCGTAGGCTAAATTTACGACTTCCTCTAGCGTCTCGCCCTCTATGCCGACGGCTTTTAGGCTAACCGGAGCGCCGATTTTGCTAAGCCATGCTTTAAAGGCGGCGATACCTTCGTCAGCCGAATCTACGCCAAAAATCTCGCGCGCAAAACGCTCGAATGCGCCCAAATTTCGGTTCTTATACCACTTCATCCACGCAGGCATTATGACTGCTAGACCCGCTCCGTGCGCACAGTTTACGACCGCACTCATGGCGTGCTCGAGCATGTGGTTGGGGTAGGAGTAACCGTGCGTGCCGACGTATGTTAGGCCGTTTAGCGCCATCGTCGCCGCCCAAGCAAACTCAGCTCTGGCGTCGTAGTTATCGGGGTCAGCTAGTAAAATTTCGGTCGTTTTCATCACGGTTTTGATGTTGGCTTCGATGTAGAGGTTGATGATGTCAGGCTGCACGCTTGCAGTGAAGTACCCCTCGATGCTGTGCGCTATGACGTCGGCGGCGGAGTAGGCTAGGTACTCACGGCTCACGCTCTTTTGTAGTTGCGGATTTACGACCGAGACTAGCGGATATAGGACGTCGCCGTGGATGGAGAATTTTTGCTTCGTGGCTTCGTTTGTCACAACCGCGCCCGAGTTCATCTCGCTGCCCGTCGCCGCAAGAGTTATGACGTCAAAGATTTTTAGCGCGCGGCTCGGATCCTTGCCCGTGAAAAAGTCCCACACGTCGCCATCGTATAGCGCGCCCGCGGCGATGGCTTTGGCGCTATCTAGACAGGAGCCTCCGCCTACGCTTAGCACGCTATCGGCGTTAAATTTCCTAGCTAGCTCGATGCCTTCGTAAACTTTGCTTAGTACGGGGTTACTGATTATACCGCCAAGCTCTATAAACTCTATGCTGTTTTCTTTTAGGCTTGCTACTACTGCGTCAAAGAGTCCGTCTTTTTTGATGCGGTCGCTGCCGTAGATCAGTAGGGTTCTTTTAGCGTCAAATTCGCGCATATAAAGTCCGATATTTCGCTCTTTACCTTTGCCGAATCGTATTTTTGTAGGGTTGTGAAAAGTGAAGTCAAACATCTCGTTCTCCTTAAAATTTTAGCTTCATTATAGCGACAAAAGCTAAAATTTAAGTAGAACGAGATTTGCGGATCAGCGCTTATTCGCGCAAATTTCCAAAGTATTTGTCGTCGTTTTTCTCGACGTGCTTGATGTTAAAATGGACGAATTTATATCCGCCAAAAAGCGCCAAAACCCAAAGAAAAAGAAAAACTATCGCTTCTATCATTTTTATCCTTAATATGCGTGATGATCGTGCTTGATCTCGTCGGCCGTGATCTTTTTGCTATCCATAGCGCGCCAAACGACGAAAATATAGCCCAAAACAAACGGCACTAACAGGCTCACGTAGGCCATTACGTTTAGCGTGTAGTGGCTAGAGCTTGCGTTTTTGATCGTGAGTGAGCTTTGTAAATTTGAAAACGACGGATAAAACGCCGTGTCTGCAAGTCCGGCTATCAAAAATAGCCCCGTAACCGTTAGCACTACGCCCGTGCCGTAAGGCACTACGCCGTAGATGCTAGTAGTAAACGCGCCTTTAAATATACCGAAAAGCACGAGTCCGACGCCTATAACTATCATCGCGGCCACAAGCGGCATCTGGAGTAAATTTAGAGCGTATTTAAAGCCAACTAAGCTCACTACGCCGCTCTCGTCGTATGCAAAACCGGCTTTGGTAAATATCCAAGCGATGAAGATTAAAAAGAACGGCAAAAAGAAAATCGTATTTTTTAGCGCCGCTTTTCTGGCATTGGCTCTTATCTCCGCATCGTCGATGTTGTTGATGAGGTAGAGCGCTCCGCCCACGCGAGCTAGGAAAAACATCGCGATGCCTAACGGATAGAGCATGATATTACCAAGCGCTTCAAGACCGCGAAACGGCGTGCGCCACTGTACGAAGTTGTGCTCGTTTAGTAGAAAATCGCTGCCCGAAAAAAACGTGCTAACGGCCATGCCGATCAGTATAACGCCTAAAGAGCCGTTTATGAAAAGGAAAATTTCATAGGTTTTTTGACCTAGGAAGTTGTCCGGTTTTTTGCGGTACTCGTAGCTCACGGCTTGGAGGATAAAGCAAAACAAAATTGCCAGCCACACCCAGTACGCACCGCCGAAGCTTGTCGCGTAAAACAGCGGAAACGCCGCAAAGCACGCACCGCCAAACATTACGAGCGTGGTAAAAGTAAGCTCCCATTTGCGCCCGATAGAATTTATCACCATGTCTTTTTGCAGCTCGTTTTTGCAAAGCCCGAAAAGCAGCGTCTGCCCGCCCTGAACGAACATCATAAACACTAGCAAACCGCCTAGTAAGCTAACTACGCACCACCAGTAAATTTGTAAAAATTCTAAACTAAGCATGGTTTTCAAATCCTATTTTTATCTGTTTTAGCATGATTTTTATCTCGGCTATGAGCAGAGCCGTGAAAAGAACCGCAAATAATATAAACGAAATTTTGACGTTGGTGTCGGCTAAATTCGTCGCTCCTACGCCCACCGTCATGAGGTCTTGCACGACCCACGGCTGGCGCCCTACTTCGGCTACTATCCAGCCCGCCTCGATCGCCACTAGCCCTAGTGGGATACTAAATACGCAAAGCCAGAGTAGCTTTTTGAAATTTTCGATATTGTTCGCCATGCAAAGATAAAGCACGACGAAAAATAGCGCTAAAAAGTAGGTGCCAAGCGCAACCATCAAGTGAAAGCTATAAAACGTAGTGCCGACCGGCGGTACGGCGCTTTCCGGGGATTTTAGGTAGCCGTAGCCTAGAAATTTCATATTTTGAGCCAGAGTTTGCTCTGCTTGCTCCATCGCGGCTTTATCGCCCGATTTTTTAGCGGCGTTGTAGCTAGCTAGTGCGCTAACGGCTAGCGAGCCTTTGGCCATCTTGCTTGCGACGCCTTCTATGCCGTGAGTTTCATTGCCGTGCACTAGGTCGTCGATGCCGGGCGTAAAGTTGTTAAAACCTCTCGTGGCCATAACTCCGAGCGCGTAAGGAAATTTTATCTCGAATAAAAACGGATCTTTGTCGTCGCCTACTTTTTTAGACGGATCTAGCACGCCCATCGCGACTAGGCCGGCGTTTGTTTCGCCTTTATAAAGGCCTTCCATGGCGGCTAGTTTCATCGGCTGAGTGCGCGCGACCTGATATGCGCTCTCGTCGCCGCTAAACATCAAAAATAGCGATGTAACGAGGCCAAAGCTTCCCGCTACGATGATGGATTTTTTAGCCATGATTAGGTGGCGTCCTTTTAGGATAAACCACGCCGAAATGCCTATAACAAAAAGCGCGCTAGCGACGTAGCCGCTAGTTACGGTGTGTAAAAATTTGATGATACCTACCGGGCTAAGCGCTACCTCGAAGAAATTTTCCATTTCCATTCTAGCGGTTGCCGGGTTAAATTTCATACCCACCGGATACTGCATCCAACCGTTTGCGATGAGGATCCAAAGCGCGCTTAAATTTGAACCGATAGCCACAAGCCAGGTCGAGATGAGGTGGAATTTCTTGCTAACCTTATCCCAGCCGAAAAACATAACGGCAAAAAACGTCGCCTCCATAAAAAACGCGAGCAAGCCCTCGATAGCTAGCGGCGCGCCGAAGATGTCGCCGACAAACCAGCTGTAGTTTGCCCAGTTGGTGCCAAACTCAAATTCCATTATGATACCGGTAGCTACGCCGATAGCGAAGTTTATACCGAAGAGTTTGAGCCAAAATTTGGTGATTTTTAGCCACTGCTCGTTACCGGTTTTGACGTAGATACTCTCCATAATGGCGATGATAAAACTAAGTCCCAGCGTGAGCGGAACAAACAAAAAGTGGTATATGGCGGTGAGCGCAAACTGCGCTCTAGACCAATCGACCGAAGCGATTTCAGACATCTTATTCCTTTGTCAAATTTGAAATGACGAAGTTCGCTTTAGCCTCGTCGCTCTCAAATTTCGAATTTAAACTTTCATCAAAGATAAATACTTTTAAAATCCCGAACATTATAAGCAGTTTGATGGCTATCACGAGCCACAGGCTCTTTCCGAGCTTCATGTTTCTAAAGCCGTCGACATACAAAGACGAGATGTTTTTAATATATTTTTTAATCATAACTTAACATACTACAGAAATTTAACTTAAAATATCATTTTAAAGTTTTAGACTTGAAAAATTATTTATGCTCACAAGCGTTTATAAATTTTAAATAAGGTATAATCGCGCAAAAAATTAAAAGGCACGATATGCAAAAAAATCCAAACGAAACAAAGTATATTTTTATAACCGGCGGCGTGCTAAGCTCGCTGGGTAAGGGCATCGCGGCGGCTTCTATCGCCACGCTTCTTAAAAATACCGGCTTAAAAGTAAGCATGCTAAAAGCCGACCCGTACATCAACGTAGACCCCGGAACCATGAGTCCGCTCGAGCACGGCGAGGTTTTCGTCACCGACGACGGCGCGGAGACGGATCTGGATCTCGGACACTACGAGAGATTTTTAGACGAGAGCCTAAGTCAAGATAATAACTTCACCACGGGCCGCGTTTATAGCTCCGTTATCGAAAAAGAGCGCAGAGGCGACTATCTGGGTAAAACGATCCAAGTCATCCCGCACATCGTGGGCGAGATCGTCGATCGCATCAAAAAGGCGGGCGAGGGTCGCGACATACTGATCGTTGAGATCGGCGGCACGGTGGGCGACATCGAAGGCTTGCCGTTTCTGGAGGCTATACGCGCCCTTCGCGTCGAGGTAGGCCGCAAACGCGCGATGAATATCCACCTAACTCTCGTTCCCTTTATCAAGGTCGCAGGCGAGCTAAAAACCAAACCTACTCAGCACAGCGTCGGTGAGCTGCGCCGTATCGGCATTAGCCCCGATATGATCATCTGCCGCGCCGAGCAGCCGCTAAACCGCGAGCTAAAGGATAAAATAGCCGCCAGCTGCGGCGTAGAGCGCAACTGCGTCATCGAGAGTATCGACTCGGCCAGCATCTATCAGGTGCCGCTCGCGTTTTATAACCAAGA
>CAUQOI010000121.1:0-5150 GCA_963519525.1 uncultured Campylobacter sp. | reverse complement strand
TGCACTTTGGCATCCTGCTCATCGTGAATATGGAAATCGGCATGATCACGCCGCCGGTCGGACTAAATTTATTCGTAGCAAGCGGCCTAACGGGCATGAATCTAAAAGACGTCATCGTCTCATGCTTGCCATGGACTTTGACGCTATTTGTCGGACTTATCCTAGTGACATACATCCCGGAAATCTCGCTTTGGCTACCGAGGCTGATGTACGGAGGCTGATTTAAATTTGCAAATTTACGGCGACTTGCGTGAGCTTATGCGGCTCGGCGACCTGCCGTAAATTTGACGCTCTTTTTCAAATTTTCATCAAATTTACGTTCAAATTTAGCCTAGCAAATTTCTAAATTTCAACTCCTCGCAAAAGCTCAAATTTGGCCGCCCCAAAAAGCCTTGTTAAAGCTCGCCTGCTGTATCATAACCAAAAACAAAAGAGGGCAGTCATGTACCGCGTCAAACTGCATATTTGTTTAACCCAAGATATAAAAAATAAGCTTGAGCAATACAGTAAAATCCCGCCCAGACCGCGCTTTGAACACGAATTTAAGATCCTACAAAGCGCCTATGACATCCCATCGCCCATCCCCGACGAACACCAATACCTAATCATCGGAAGCGAGAACTGCGGACTAAATTTACCCGAGCTAAAAAACCGCATAAGCGAAAACGGCTTTTTGGCGATTTACGCGAGAGACTCGGACGAGATAACGGGCGAGCAAAAGCAGTTCGCTGACGAAATTTGGCTTGAAAGCGCAAATTTAGACGACTTTTACTTTGAAAAAGCGCTAAATTTAATCGCCGAACGTAAAGAGTCGTGGCTACAAAAAACTTGGCTACAAACGCTGATAAACTCGTCTCCCGATATGATCTGGTTTAAAGATATGGGCGGGCTACATCTAGAGGTAAACGACGAGTTTTGCGAGGTCGTAAACAAGCCAAAAGAGCTCGTGCGGGGCAAAGATCACTACTACATCTGGGATATCCCAAAAGAAATCTACAAGCAAACTGACTACGTCTGCGTCCAGACCGAGGACGACGTCGTCGCAGCGCGTAAGACCTGCCTTTTTGACGAGGAGGTTATGCGGGCCGACGGCAAACTAAGCAAGCTAAAAACATATAAAACGCCGATATTTGACGGCGAGACGATCATCGGCACCGTCGGCATCGCTCGCGACGTGACGAAAGAGTACGAGTATCTGCAAAATATCGAACATCTAGCCCACTACGACCAGCTCACGGGACTAGCTAACCGCAACCAGCTAGACGCATTTTTAGGCAAGCTAAAAACCACGCATATGAGCATACTTTATATGGATCTGGATCGCTTTAAGCAGGTAAACGATGAGCACGGACATCAGGCGGGCGATAAGGCTCTGGTTGCGATCGCGGAGCTAATAAAAGAGATTTTTAACGACGCTATGAACGTGCGTATCGGCGGGGACGAGTTTATCTCGATATTTACCGACGGCGCGAATATGCAAAGCATAGCGCCTCGTGTGCAAATTTTGATCGACCGATTTTTTAAAATTTGTCAAGAAAATCCGCTATTTAACAGACTATGCGTGAGCGCGGGTATCGCAGAGGGCAGGATAGGGCCTAACTCCTTTGATCTACTGCTGCAGAGAGCCGACGATGCTCTTTATAAAGCAAAGCACTCGGGTCGCGGCACGTACTGCGTAAGCCCGCGGAAGGATTTTGAATAAAATAAATTTGCGCAAATGCTTGCTAGCTAGCAAAATGCGTTAAATTTTTCTGCACTAAATTTTCCTCAAATTTTGCCGATATCGTTAAAAAGCTAAATTTTAAAAGGACTTTAGATGATAGGCGGCGTAAACGGATTTAACGCAAATGCAAATTTCGATTTTAGCGGCGCTCGCGGGCAAAATTTAAAAGCGCGCGAGAAAAAAGAAGCGGCGAATTTGATGTCAAATTTGACGGCACAGATTAATTACGATACGGTAAATCCAAGCGAATTAGACTACGACCAACTAAAAATTTGGGCGGACAAGGTTGATCCAGAAAAGCTAACTGGTAAAAATTTAAGCATGTGGCTAGGCGCAAAAATGGGGTTTGAAAAGGTTGTGGATGATTGGCGCAAGGAGCTCGGACTAAAGCCGGACGAACCGGTATTTGCAAGGAGGATATTTTCTCTAAGCGGCTACACGAGAGACGACAAAATCAGCATCTGGGGCAAGATGAACGGGCTTGATCCGAGTACCGACAAAGAAAAAGCCGCCGAGCTAAAAAGCTTCGTAGATAGCACGCGAGCTCTAATCGTGCACGCGGGCGATCCGTCCGATATATTTAGGCAGGACGTCTTTAGCGTGGATAAGTTTTTGAGTAAATTTAACGTCGATCTGGGTGGGTTTGGCACGGGGCTTGGTATGCGTAGCGGTAGCAGCCTGATAATAGACGCCAAGGCCTCAAAGCTGCTGGATTCAGACATGAGCGAGGAGGTGTTTAAAGATAAATGGCTCGAGTACGCGGCAAATAAAATCCTAGGAGAATACGCAAACGTCAAGATTTCGCTCGAAAACGGCGCGCTAAATTTCGACCAAACGCCCGCAAAAGAGCGCATTACGCTTCTGGGGCAAGAGATAGAAGATCGCGTGAGCTACGCGGACGAAGCGAGTAAAAAAGAGTTTTTTAAATTTCTAAAAGACGTATTTAAAAACGGCGAGAGTATCGGGGACGCGCTGCAAAAAATCGCGCTAAAAAAGGGCGACTTTGATAAAACAACCAAAGAGGAAGCGCAAGCAGATGCCGCAAAAGATAATAAATTTCAAGGGATTCGGGCGACGAGTAAAAGTCAAACTTATGTTTATAAGGATATTAAGCTCGAGTTTTTCGAGAAATTTATCAAAGCAGAACAAGAAAAAGGGATGGACGTAACCAAGCTTTTAGAAGCTCTAAATAAAATCCGAAAGCTAGATATAAATGCCTAAATTTAAAGGTAGCGGTTGCTAGGATCATTAAAAAAGACGAATTCGTATGTTAGTCCAAATTCGGCTCAAAAATTAGCCGAAGCTACGCGCCGAATTTACTCGTAAAAGCTAAATTTAAACGCTCCAAATTCGGCCTGCCGGCAAATTTGCCCCGCAAAGCCGAATTTGAACGCAAATCACATCTCGTAGCTATCCTCTTCATCTTCGTCGCCGTATTCGTAGTCGTTCTCATCGTAGTTATAGCTGTACTTCTCGGATCTTTCGTCGTCAAATTCAGAGTATTCCTCCTCCAAATCTTCCTCTTCGTAGTCAAATTCTTCGCTCATTTTCTCTCCTTTAAAATTATTTTTTCACTTCTTCGACATATAGGCTCTGGCTAGGGAAGGCAAATCCAAGCCCGTTAGCCTCTACTATATTCATTATTTTTAGCATCACGTCCTCTTTGACGGCCAAAAACTCGCCCCAAACTATCGTCTTTGAAAAGCAGTACACGAGGATATTTATCGAGCTATCTGCAAACTCGTCCACGACGACGAATAAATTTGACTTATATCCCGCTAGATCGTCGATCGAGACGATACCGCGGTCGTATCGGCTAGCCTTTTTAGAGCCCATATCGTCGCCCTTTGCGATGTCTGGATGGTCGATTAGCATCTGTTTGATCTCATCGACGCACTTTTTGATCTGCTCGGTCGTGGCGCTATATTCTAGTCCGATTAGCATCCTTATACGTCGTCCCATCTTTCGCCTGCTCCAGTTTCGGATCGGATCGCTGGCTAGCTTGGAGTTTGGCACGAAGATAAGGGCGTTGTCAAAGGTTCGCACGGTCGTTTTTCTAAGTCCGATCTCCACGACCGTTCCCTCGATATCGCCACATACGATCCAGTCGCCTTGCGAGAACGAGTTGTCAAAGAGCAGCATGACGGAAGCAAAGAAATTCGCCAAGATATCCTTAGTCGCAAGAGCTACCGCGAGGCCGCCGATACCAAGAGACGCGATGATGGCGCTGACGTTAAAGCCGAGCTTGCTAAGCACGATAAGTAGCGCGATAACAAAGATGATGAAATAAATGATCTTTAGGATCAAATTTATCACCTCTTTGCGCCCGCTTTTTTTAGTGAGTTCGTTGATGAGCACCATGCCGTAGCCGTTTAGTACGCTAAGTATGAGCCACGTGACGGCGATAACGAAAGTGATCGTGAGGAAATTTGCAAATTTTATCGGCATAGGAGCCGGATAATACGCGATCGAGACGCATATATCTATCGCGTAGGCGATGAGGGTGAGCAGCATCGGGCGTTTGATGATCTCAACGATGCGCCCTTTCGTCTGTCTATCCGAGTCGTGCTTGACAAAAAATTTCATTAACGCCCACAGCGTGAGCTTACTAAGCAGCGTCGTAAACGAGACGAAAAACAAAAATACGACGAATATAATCGCAGCCTTACCGACGTTAAATTTGCTCGTAAACGATGCCTTTTCATTGATAAAATCGATCGCCGTTTTTAAATTTAGCTCCGAGATGATATAGTTTGACGTGAGCAGCTCGGCATTATCGCGCAGATAGTGAAGTATCTCTTCAAGGGTCTTTTTGTGCGCCTCTAACGCGTCTAGCTCGCCTTTATGCGCTAGGGTTACTTCTTCGCTTAACGAGTCTTTAAAGGCCTTAAACTGCGCGTAAAACTCGGTCTGAAAGCTAAGCAGCGTCTCCTCGACGGCAAGTTTGACGTTTACGGCTTTGCCGCCCTCTTTAAAGATATTTTCCAAATTTAAAAGCGAGGAGTAAAATAGCTCGTCAAGCCGCATGCGCTCAAGCTCGAGCATGTTTTTGACGTATAAATTTTGATTGCTAGAGTTTTTTAGCTTTTTGGTTTTCGTCTCCAGATCTTGCATCTCTTGTTTGAAATTTTGCACCTGCTCCTCGTCGATTTCGATTTGCATGATGAGGTAGGGGATCTGCTCGATCAGTTTTTCTTTTTTCTCCAGAACCGTTCTAAAAAGTACGTTTTTATCGGCAGTTTCGTTATTTTCGGCGGACTGCGCCTTGATAACGGCGATCTGCGAGTTTGCTTCGTTGATTTGATTTACGACGCTTAGGATGTCTGTCGCGTTTAGATCGTCGCTTGCGGTATTTGCGAACAAATTTAAGCTAAAGCACAGCGCAAAAACGGCGGCTAAAATTTTTCTCATTTCTCGACTCCTAGCA
>CAUQOI010000120.1:0-5177 GCA_963519525.1 uncultured Campylobacter sp. | reverse complement strand
CTCGTCGTCAAAGCCCTTGTGGGCGTAAAATTTCATTATCTCGTCGCCTGCTTTTGTAGCCGCAAGCTTGGCTAGGTTTAGTAAATTTTGCATTTTGGTTTCTTTTAAAAAGGCTTGTCTCTTGCGCGCCTTTAAATGAGCTAGAAATTTTCTCTCTCGATGAACTGTATGTTCTATCTTCGGTCTAAAATTTCGTCGCAACATTTAAATTCATCGCAAGATACTTCGCCTTGTCGTTTTGTGTTCAAATTTAAAGTCAAATTTGTAAATTTGAGTTGCCCAGACCCGCACCTTGAAAATATAAATTTTACCTTAGTTTAAATAGTCAAGGCGCCGTATTTTTTCTTTAGACGAGGCGGAAATGAGCCGAGCGAGGGCGCGTATACGAAATACATAACCGAGCTTCGGCGAAATTTCTAACGAAGTATAAAGGAAAAAGACAAGCCACCAAATTTAAAATTATTTCGGCGTTCTGTTCGTCTCGCCCACGTATAGCTGTCTCGGACGCACGATCTTTATGCTCTCCTGCTCTTTTAGCTCTATCCACTGACTGATCCAGCCCGGGATCCTGCCTATGACGAAAATAACCGCAAACATATCGTTTGGTATGCTAAGCGCCTTTAAAATCAGTCCCGAGTAAAAATCGACGTTCGGGTAGAGGTTGCGCGAGATGAAATACTCGTCGTTTAACGCGATCTCTTCGACCTTTTTGGCGATTTTTAGAAGCTCGCTGTTTATGCCGATCTCGTCAAATAGCTTATCGCACATAGATTTTAACACCTTGGCGCGCGGATCGAAATTTTTATACACGCGGTGACCAAACCCCATCAGCCTAAACGGATCGTTTTTATCTTTGGCGCGGGCGATGTATTTATCGACGTTTTCGACTGAGCCGATCTGCTCTAGCTGGCGGATGACCCCTTCGTTTGCGCCTCCGTGAGCCCAGCCCCATAGCGCTCCGATACCAGCGGCGATACACGCATACGGGTGCGCGTGCGTCGAGCCTACGGTGCGCACGGTCGTCGTGGAGGCGTTTTGCTCGTGGTCGGCGTGTAGCATAAAGACCGTATCGAGCGCCTTAACCTCGATCGGGCGCAAATTTACGTGCTCATAAGGGTAGCTCCTCATCATGTAGAGGAAATTTTCCGTAAAGCCGCGGTCTAAATTTGGATAAATGATCGGCAGTCCGCGCGAAAATCTATAAGAAAACGCCGCGATGGTCGGGATTTTGGCGATTATTCGCATCGCCATTTCGTGGTACTCCTCGGGCTTGTCCATGTTTAGGTGATCGGAGTAAAACGCAGAAAGCGCCGAGACTGCCGCCTGCAGGATCGCCATCGGGTGCGCCTTGTCCGGAAATGCGTCAAAGAGCTTCATCATACCCTCGTGGATGAAGCTGCGTTTTTTAAGCTCGAGTTTAAAGGCATCGTACTGCTGATCGTTGGGTAGCTCCCTGTTTAGCAGCAGATATGCCACGTCGATGAAGGTCTTGTGCTCGGCGAGATAGGCGATGTCGTAGCCGCGGTACATCAGCTCGCCCTTTAGTCCGTCGATGTAGGTTATCGTGCTCTTGCACATCGCCGTCGAGGTGTAGCCGCGGTCAAACGTAAACATCCCCGTATCGCTAAAAAAGGTCGAGATGTCGATGACGTCGGGCCCCATGGTGCCATGAAGTATCGGGAAGTCGTAGCTTTTGCCGTTTCTGTTGTCGGTTAACGTAACCGTATCGCTCATCTTAGCTCCTTTGTAAATTTGATTTTACGCTCATTAAAATTTTAATACATATCGTGACTATTATAGCCTGAGTTAGGCTTGCTAGTATGAAAGAGAAGTAAAAATTTTCATTTATGCCGCCTGATTTGTAGGCTATGGTAGCAACGGCGATGAGAAGCGTCAGCGGCATCGAGTGCGAGAGCGCGAAAAGCACGGTATTTTTTAGCCCGAGGATGTTTAAAAACACCGTGCTAGCCGCTAGTCTAAAGCCTATCATGACGCCCGTTATCAGCATCGCGTCGCGCACGACCCCGTCTATCATAAAGGCGTTAAGCTTAAACGTCGAGCCGATATGCACGAAAAATGTCGGCACCAAAAAGCCGAAACCAAAGCTAGCAAGCTTGTGCGGGAGGTCTTTTTTGTGATCGAAAAAGGTCGCGATAAAGGTCCCTGCCACAAACGCGCCAAACGCGATCTCTAAATCTAAATAAAGCATAAGCGCTATGATGCCAAAAAACAGCGCCATGCACAGGCGTATATCTTTTTCGGAGTTGTCGTAGTGGGGCATCAGGATGACACGCAGCTGCGGATACCACCAAAACAGCACGTTTAGCGTCTTGTAGCCGATCACTGCCGCGACTAAAAATCCGCTCAGATATATGATCGAAAACGCCAGCTCGCTGCCCGCGCCAAATTTCATATACGCGCCGACGAAGGTTAGCAGCGTGATGCTCACGACCTCGCCGATCGAGCCGATGAGCATGCCGATATTTAGCCACTCCTCGTTTTTGCCGTACTCCTTAAACAGCGTAAATATCATACCCACGGCCATTAGCGGCACGATGAGGATAAAAAGGCGGTTTAGATCGAGCGAAAAGGTCAGCAGCGCCGAGAGTAGATAGAGTATCGCCAGGTAGATGACGCCCGTTTTTAGGATCTTTTTATCTATCGTGAAAAATAGCTTGAGATCAACCTCCGTGCCCGCTAAAAACATGAGGTAGAAAAAGCCTACTTCGCTCACGATTTTAAACATTTCGTTGTGCCCGATAAAGCCCAAATACCCCGCTACCGAACCCAAAATAATCTCCACGGGCGCGATAGGAATGCGTAAAATTTTAGAAAAATAGGGCGACGTAAAGATGATAAAAGCTAGCGCGATGAGGATATTTAGCCCGTTTGCCTGCAAGAAAGTCCTTTGTAAAAGGGGGATTATAGCCTAAGGTTTTTTATTCTTTGATAAATTTGACCCGCTTGGGCTTGTCTTTTTGCCCTATACTTCGTTACTTTTAAATTTGGCTCGGTCATTACCTACATGGTAACTCCTGCCACCAAATTTAAAAGCGCCTCGTCTAGAACTTCTTGAAAAGCTACGAGCGTAGCGAAGTAGAAAAATACTTCGCCTTATCGTTTTACGTTCAAATTTGAAGTCAAATTTTACTCACCGAGACCCGTATCTTGAAAATGCAAATTTAAAAACGTGCGGCGCGACAGCGCGGTCGCACCCCTTGAACGTGCAGTGGGGTAGGAGAGGGTTTGGGAGAGGAAGGGGCGACGCTTCGTAAGTAGTACCCCCTTCCTCTCCCGAAGAAAAGAGAAAGGTGGATACAAAAGGGAGCTCTTTTGCTTCGGCTTTGCCTCGCCTTGTGCTTGCACTCTCTTTGAGAGTTGCAAAGCAGAGCGTAATTTAAGCCCCCACCCCCTTTACAATAGAGTAAAAAACAACCTTAAACGGTTGTTTTTTACGCAAGGAAGCTCGACTTGAAACACCAAATTTAACTAAACCAAATTTAGCATCTTAAAGGTGCGGGTCTCGGTGCGTAAAATTTAGAATTTCAGCGAATAGCGGTGCCTAGATAACAAAACCCGAGGCAAACAAAAACGCTAAAAAACACGTTTAAAAATGCGGCTAAATTTTGCCCTGAGTTAAATAAGCGTATCGTCTCATAGCTAAACGTTGAAAACGTCGTAAAGCCGCCGAGTGTGCCGACGGCCAGAAAGAGCCTTAAATTTTCGCTCAAATTTAACGAGAGTAGTATGCCGATCAAAAAGCTACCAAGAGCATTGACGCAAAGAGTAGCAAGCGGAAAATTGGGACAAAATTTAGCGACCGCACCACTCAAAACAGCTCTACAAACCGACCCCAAAAATCCGCCGCACCCGATTAAGAGTAAATTTTGCATCAGTGGCAAAGCGTTGCGAAGTTAAATCCGCGCGCCTTAAACTCGGCGATATCGCGGCTGGCGACCTCGCCCTTGGTTGTGAGGTAGTCGCCGATGACGACGGCAGAGACGCCGTGATCAAAGATTTCGTATTGGCGTTCGCCTAAAATTTTCTCACGGCCGCCTGCTATCATCACGCGAGCGTTAGGTAGTGCAGCAACGGTGTCATCGATGATTTTTAGCGCTTCGTCCGCTCCCATAGGCGGCCGTTTGACGCGTAGCGCGTCGTTTGGGATAAAGAAATTTATCGGGCTAGAAAATGGATCAAGCTTTGCAAGGCTAGCTTGCAGGCTCGCGCGGTCGATCTTGCTCTCGCCAAGGCCGTAAATGCCGCCCGTGCAAAGCATTAGCCCCGCTTCTTTGGCGTCTATGTTGGTCTGCCAGCGCTCGTCCCAGCTATGCGTCGAGCAAATTTGCGGGAAAAACTCGCGCGAGGTCTCGAGGTTGTGGTTGTAGCTAAACACGCCCGCGCTTTTTAGCTCTTTTAGCTGCGGCAGCGTCGCCATGCCGTTGCAAGCGATCAGCATGAGGCTTGGGACTTCTTTATTTACGGCGCGCGCGAGGCGGGCTATCTCCTCGGTCTTTTTGTCCGTAAGCCTTGCGCCGCTGGTAACGAGGCAAAAGCCCAGCGCGTGGTTTGCCGCTGCGATCTTGGCCTCGGCGACGACTTGATCGACGCTTTTCATTTTGTATTTTTCGATGCTGGCATTTATGCCCGCACTTTGCGTGCAGTAGCCGCAATCCTCGGAGCAGTTGCCAGAGCTCACCGAACAGATGGCGCATAACATGATGGTTTTCATTAGATTATTCCTTTTTTTTAGCGGCTCGTCTTTTTGCTCTATACTTCGTTGGATTTAAATTTTACTCGGTCACTACCGACGAGGTAGCTCCCGTCGTAAAATTTAAATCCGCCTCGTCTAGAGCAAAAATACTTCGCCTTATCGTTTTACATTCAAATTTCGCAAATTTAATTCTCAAGAATTTTTAAAATTTACGACCGAAAAGCTTTCGCCTCCAAATTTCGTGCTAAGCGATGGCGAAGCCGAAATTTGGTAGGTAACTGCTTTGAGCGAGTAAAATTTTAAAAATTTAGCTTTTGGGTTTTAAAAAATGGCATTTAAAACGAGTGAAATTTTAAAAATTATTCAGGCAAACAAATTTACAAATCTCCTATTTGTACCTTTTTCTTGCACTTCACGCACTCGTGAAACGTCCCCTTTTTGAGCTCTTTTTTGATCATATCGC
>CAUQOI010000119.1:0-5191 GCA_963519525.1 uncultured Campylobacter sp. | reverse complement strand
CACTCGCGGCGTATTTTAATAAATAAATTTAGCCTTGCGGGTTTGACTCAAATTTCGGTCAAATTCGCAAATTTTCGGTCGCCAAAGCCAAAAATCAAATTTGACGCCGGCAACCTGGCCAAATTTTACTTTTTCTTATTTTCGCTTTTTTGCGCGTTTAGCGCCTCAAATTTCTGCTTTAAAATTTTAAAAACCTCGTGCTTGGATAGCTCGTATTTGTCGTATATCACGGCGTCGTCATCGCCGATAGGCTGCATGAGGCCATCAGCCGCGTCGCGGTCTAGTTTGCCTCTTTTAAACCTCACGTTTAAAACGTCGATTTTGCGCTTGGCGTCGACCATGCGAACGCCGATCTCTTCGATATCTTTAAAGTAAAATTTGGCGCTTTTGCCGCCCTTTTGCACCAAAAACCCGTCGTCGTCGATGCTTAGGAAGCTAACCTGAAATATCTTTTTCACGCAAAAAACGGCGCAGATCACGGCAACGGCCATCGTAAAAACGCCCGTCCCGCCTATGCCGTAATAAAAATATCCCGCGCACCCCGCCGCAAACAGTGCAATAGCCAAAAATAGTGCGCTCGCCGCCCCTTTTTTATTTTCTTTCGTTGTCATTTTTTCGCCTTAATTAAATTTTACGGCTCATTATATCTTAAGTTATCGATTTTTCGGCATTACGGAATAAAAAATAATAATAAAGTAGAAAATTCGGCGCAAGCAGATCTTTAAGCGCCGAATTTAAGGATTATTTTATTTTAGCTTCGAGTGAGATTTCTACATCCGGATAGCTTTTGCCACCGTGAAAAGGCTTGGCTGAAGCCGCGTATTTTTCAAATGTCTCATTGAGTTTCAAATCAGCCAACAAATCAATGCCGATTTTAGCCTTTAGCTTACCATCTTCCACCGTATACTGCGTTTTGTAAGACTTTGAGTTTCCTTTTACGCTAACTTCGACTTCAGCTTCGCCCGCTTTTTCGTCGCCGCTTACGGATACAATTTTAGCCATTATTGCGTTGCCGTCAAAGATCATACCGATACGTTTGTCGCGATCAGGCAACTTTGTATCGATATTTTTAGGATCGATGTTAAACTCAAAGGTTTTTAGAAAATCAGCAAAATTTGCGTTTTCCGCGCTTTTAAAGCCAAGATCTTTAAACGTACCCTCGACGGCTGTTTTGTTAGCTAACTTATAACCAACGAATTTGACGCTAGGGTTGCCATCTACACTAAAAGCAAATGCCGAAGCAGCCAGTAATGACGTGGCTAGCGCACCTGAAATGATTTTTTTCATTTCCTCTCCTTAATATTTAATATTAATAACTACTATCGTTAAAATGGGAATTATATAATCTTGCTCTTCAAAGAAAGCTTAAAGCGGATATTTTTTATCCTCTTTTTTGAGTTGCCGTTTTTATGGTGCTTATAAAGCGAATCTGGAAAATTTCAAACGCGAAAAATACTAAATCGCCGTATAGATTTGCTCCAAATTTAAATTACTCTTTCCTAAAAAGAGATAAAAAACCGCCGCTTCTACCGCACTATCCGAAGCCTACGCTCCGATAGCATTTCCCTCCCGAGTACCGCGCGGCATCCTAAAATGTAGCCAAATTTAACCAAAGCGGAGTATAATGCTAATGTAATAGCGACTTTAAGGAGGCGAAATGGGTTTAAATTTGAGCAAATTTTACGCGTTTCTTGCCTTTTTTATCTTGATTTTTGCAGGCTGCGCGGATGAGAAGGGGAGCGCGTTTTTTAACGGCTACGTCGAGGGAGATTATCTTTACGTGGCGCCTAGCGTTAGCGGGCGGATCGTAAATTTGAGCGTAAAAGAGGGCGCCGCCGTTCAAGAGGGCGAGCCGCTTTTTGAGATTGAGAGCGCCGAAGCGCTGGCAAATTTAGACGCAGCAAAAGCTAACGTAGAAGCTCTAGAGGCCGAGCTAGCCGACCTTAGCACGGGCAAGCGCCCGGAGGAGATCGAGCGGATAAATGCCGAGCTAAAACAAGCTAAGTCCGCGCTTTGGATCGCGGAGGCTAACTACGAACGCGCAAAGTCGCTACTAGCTAAAAACGCCGTTTCGCAAAAAGAATTTGACGCCGCAAAGGCGGAATTTGACCGCGCAAACGCCCTGGTTAGCGAGCTAAACGCCGCGCTAAAAATCGCAAATTTGCCGGCTAGAAGCGAACAAATAACAAGCCTAAAAGCAAAAATAAAAGCGGCCGAAGCGCAGGAGCGAGCCGCGCGGTGGAGGCTAGAGCAAAACGCCATCCTAGCGCCAAAATCCGGACTCGTCAAGGATATATTTTATAAAACGGGCGAATTCGTCCAAAGCTCGCAGCCTGTGCTATCTCTGCTGCCGCCTAGCGAGGTCAAGATCAGATTTTTCGTGCCCGCAGGCGCGCTGCCTAGCCTGCGCGAGGGGCAAAAAGCGCGCATTAGCTGCGAGGGATGCGCGGATTTTAGCGCTCGTATCGTAAAGATCGCG
Organism: uncultured Campylobacter sp.; assembly: GCA_963519525.1. Lineage (GTDB taxonomy): Bacteria > Campylobacterota > Campylobacteria > Campylobacterales > Campylobacteraceae > Campylobacter_A. Next base: position 2,712 of record CAUQOI010000119.1, on the reverse strand, counting down.
TCCGCTCCCGAGTACGCCCCGCCCGTCATCTACAACCAAACCTCGCAAAGCACGCTAGTGTATCTAGTCGAGGCCGTGCCCGAAAACAAAGCAACCGCCCTGCACCCGTCGCTACCGATAAAAGCGAGGCTAGAGCCGTGAACGCGCAAAATATCTCCGCTCAAATTCGGCGTTTAAATTTGGACGAAATTTCGCTCGGGCAAAATTTAAACGCACGCCGCGGTAAAATTTACGGCGCAGACAGGGCCCCGTCGCAGACCGAAAGAAAATCAAATTTGAGCGGATCAAATTTAGCAAACAAGATCAAGGTAAAATTTAGCAGCTCAATTTTGCCCTCAAATTTGACAAACGCCTCAAATTTAACTGCAAGCCAAAGCTCAAATTTGACTCCAAATTTGGGCCCGAAACAGCAGAGTGGCGACTACGCCATCGACGTTAGAGGCCTCACCAAAAAATTCGGCAAAAAGATCATCACGGACGGCGTCGACATCAGGGTCAAAAAGGGCAGCGTGTGTGGATTTTTAGGACCAAACGGTAGCGGCAAGACGACCACGATACGCATGCTTTGCGGCCTTTTAAAGCCAGACGGCGGTAGCGGCAGCTGTCTGGGGTACGATTTTCGCAGCCAAAGCGAAGCCATACGCCTAAAAACGGGCTATATGACGCAGAAATTCGGCTGGTACGACGACCTTAGCGTGAGGGAAAATTTGGAATTTATCGCTAGGCTTTTTGCGGTCAAAAACCAAAAAACGGCCGTAAATCAAATCCTAGACCGCTTAGACCTCGCCCCGCGTCAAAACCACCTAGCAGGCAGTTTATCTGGCGGCTGGAAACAGCGGCTAGCGCTTGCGATGTGCCTCGTGCACGGCCCGGAGCTACTTTTGCTCGACGAGCCGACGGCGGGCGTAGATCCAAAGGCTAGGCGCAAGTTTTGGGATATCATCCACGAGCTAGCCCAGGACGGCATCACCGTGCTAGTCTCCACGCACTACATGGACGAAGCCGAGCGCTGCCACGAGCTCATCTACATCGCCTACGGCAAGATCCTAGCCCGCGGCACGCAATCAGACATCATCGCGGGCTACGATCTAAACGTCTGGCAGCTAAGCGGAGATAGAGCGGGAGAAGCGGCGTCGCTGCTAGCCTCAAACGCCGCGCTTAGCGTTTCAGCTTTCGGTAACGGCTATCACGTCACGGCAAAGGACGCGGCCGCGCTGCAAGAAGCGGTCAAAGCCCTAGAAATACCGCGAAACGAGCTAAGCCTAAGACCGATAAAAGCAAGTCTAGAGGATGTTTTTATCCACCTGCTAGAGCTTCATAAAGACGAGCGATTTTAGGAGCGGCGATGAAATTTATCTCGTTTTCGCGCACCGCAGCGATGGTAGTAAAGGAATTTCGTCAAATTTTAAGAGACTGCGCGACGCTAGCTATGATCATCGCGATGCCGCTGATGCTGATGCTGCTTTTTGGTTACGCGATAAACAACAACCCGCGCCACCTGCCAGCAGCCGTAGTGATCGCGGATGGCGGCGGCAAGCTCACTCGCTCGTTAGTTAGCGCGATGAAAAATACGGAGTTTTTCGACGTCAAGCACGTCGGCGCGGACGCGGACGAGGCCGAAGCCATGATGCAAAGCGGCGAGGCGCAGTTTATTATCTATTTTCCGCCAAATTTAGAACGCGACCTAATGCGAGGCCAAACGCCTAAAATTTTAATCGCCACCGACGCCACCGACCCATCGGCAAACTCGGGCGCCGCGGCCGCGCTGCAAATGGCATTTGAGCAAGCTCTAACTAGAGACAAGCCCGGCTACGCCAAGCCTAGGGCGGAATTTGAACTACGCGCGCACTCCCGCTACAACCCGGAGCTACTCACGCGCTATCAGATCATCCCGGGGCTCATGGGTATCTTGCTCACGCTAACGACGATCCTACTAACGAGCATATCGGTGACGAAGGAGTTTGAGCGCGGCACGATGGAAAATCTCCTCGCCGCTCCTCTGCGCCCGGCCGAGGTGATGATAGGCAAAATTTTACCCTACCTGCTCATAGCCTATCTGCAAGTTGGCGCACTTTTGCTGATAGCTAGGCTGCTGTTTGGACTGCCCCCTATCGGCGACTGGGTCGCGCTTTTTACGGCTTGCACCCTGCTGATGCTTGCAAATTTGGGTGTCGGTTTTACCTTTAGCACGCTAGCTCGCAGCCAGCTGCAGGCGATGCAGATGACTTATTTTTTCTTTTTGCCTTCGATGCTGTTATCGGGATTTATGTTTCCATTTTACGGGATGCCGGCGTGGGCGCGGTTTATCGGCGAGTGCTTTCCGCTGACGCATTTTTTGCGTATCATTAGAGGCGTATGGCTAAAAAGCGCCCAACTTAGCGATTTTTACTACGACCTGGCCGCGATTTTGGCGTTTTTATGCGTTAGCACGGCCGTATCGCTCGCTAGATATAAAAGGACGCTAGATTAGCCTACTCAGGATCGTCGCTAAACTCGTTATCTCTAAAAATTTTATAAAAGTCGATAAACCAAAGCGCGAAGGCTACGGCGATGAGGGTTGCGGGTAGATGGATGTAAAATCCGCTCCAAACGTAAGCCAAAAAGCCCCTGCAAATGCCGGCGGCGATAACTAACGCAAAGGCGATCTTGCTAAGGCTTAAAAACTCAAGCTCCTGCCCGCTGTGGCGCAGGCCTGCGATGTTAAAGATAAGC
>CAUQOI010000118.1:0-5203 GCA_963519525.1 uncultured Campylobacter sp. | reverse complement strand
CTAAAATTCCGATTCGTTTCATGAAAAAGTCCTTAAATTTAAAAAAGCCGAGAGTGAAGTCTCGGCTAAATTTAGCTCAAAATTCTTAGAGAAGAACAGGAGCGATGAGGACTGCTAGCGCAACCGAAAGAGCAACCATGATGGTGCCAGGCACGAAGAATGAGTGGTTAAATACAAATTTACCGACTCTAGTCGTTCCCGTATCGTCCATAGCGATAGCGCCCAAAGTCGTAGGATACGTAGGAAGTACAAATAGTCCTGAAACAGCGGCAAATGAAGCAACTAGGATCCAAATTTGACCTGAGTTTTCAGGCGTAGTCATACCTAGCGCAGCAGCGACCGCAGGCATCATAACGCGAGTGGTTGCAGCTTGAGAGTATAGCAAGCAGCTTAGGAAATATAGAGCAACGGCTAGTACAAATGGATACTGCGTAACGACGTTTTTAGCTACCTCTTTGATACTATCAATGTGGCCGTTTACGAACGTAGTGCCTAGCCATGCGATACCGATGACGCAGATGCACGCGTTCATACCGCTTTGGAAAGTGCTAGTTGAAAGCAATTTGCTAGTGTCGACCTTACAAAGCGTAGCGATGAGGAAACCGATAGTAAGCATAAAGCTGATGATAGCGTTATCTCTGGTTAGGATAGGTTTTTCGATTAAACCCACACTCTTTGAAATAGCAAGTGCATAGCAAACAACTACTAAAACGCCAATAGCAAATATCGCAACCGATCTTTTTGCATAAGGTTTAAGCTCGTGATATTGTGCCTCTTGCACCTCAGCAACAGCTCCTCTGGCTAGTCTATCTTGATAGATAGGATCTTTTGAGAGATCTAGATCATAAAATTTATTTACGATAAAGGCTGTAATAAGCATACCAACGAAAGTAGTAGAGATGCAGATAAAAAGTAGCATCGGATAGCTAACGCCAAGAGGCTCACACACGCCGCTCATCGCAACAAAAGCCGCAGATATAGGGCTAGCGGTGATCGCTACTTGAGATGAAACGACCGAAAGTGCAAGAGGTGCGCTAGGTTTGATGTTTTGCGTTTTAGCAACCTCTACGATAACTGGAATCATAGAAAACGCAGTGTGACCAGTGCCCGCTAGTATCGTAAGCAGATAGGTAACGATAGGCGCTAGGTAGTTGATTTGTTTTGGATTTTTGCGCAAAATTTTAGATGCGACCTGAACCAAATAATCAAGTCCGCCCGCGACTTGCATCGCAGTAATCGCAGAAATAACTGAAGCGATAATGAGGATAACGTCCATCGGAATACCGCTCATCTCCACCTTCATACCAAGCATCGCCAAGATAACGACGCCAAGACCGCCGGCGTAACCTACGCCCATACCACCTAGCCTAACGCCTAGATAGATACCTCCGAGTAGGACTATAATCTGTAAAATCAGCATTATATCCATAGGAAAACTCCTTGTATTAGATTTTTTTACTTACTAAATTTAAAAGGCGCCGAATTTGACTTCGGCGCTTTAAGACTTTATTCTAAATTATTTGCCCATATGAGGGTTTAGCATATTTTTAGGCTCTAGGATCTTGTCTATCTCCTCTTTTTTCAAATATCCTCTCTCTAGGCATATATCGCCTACGGCTTTGCCTGTTTGCAATGCTTCTTTAGCGATGCTTGCAGATTTTTCGTAGCCGATGTATGGATTAAACGCAGTCACGATACCGACTGAGCCAAGTACTGATTTTAAGCATGCCTCAGGGTTTGCGGTTAGTTTTCTGATAGCTTTTTCAGCTAGGGTTTTCATCGCATTTTCAAGGATAAAGATCGAGTTAAATAGCGCGTAAGCGATGCCAGGCTCAAATGCGTTTAGCTCAAATTCGCCCCTCTCGCTGCAAAGCATTATGGTTACGTCGTTGCCGATTACCTCGTAGCATGCCTCGCCTACAACCTCTGCGATGACCGGGTTTACTTTACCAGGCATGATAGAGCTGCCAGGCTGCATCTGAGGTAAATTTATCTCTCCAAGGCCGCATCTTGGGCCTGAGTTCATTAGTCTTAAGTCGTTTGCGATCTTGCTTAGGCGAACGGCAGCTGTTTTTAGCGCGCCGCTAACGTGAACAAAATCCGCAGTATCTTGAGTAGCTGCGATGAAATCATCGGCAGGCTTAAAGTTTACGCCTGTAATTTGGCTTAAAATTTTATGAACGGCCGCTTTATAATCAGGATGGCAGTTGATGCCCGTTCCGATCGCGGTTGCGCCCATATTTAGCACAGCCATAGACTCTCTTGCGGCAGTGATTTTTTCGATATCGCTTTTGATGTAGCTTGCAAATGCGTTAAACGTGTTGCCAAGCGTCGTAGGAACAGCGTCCTCTAGCTCAGTTCTACCCATTTTGATGATATCTTTAAAGTCTTTTGCCTTGGCTTCCAGCTCGTTTTTAAGTAGCTCCATGGCCTTTAAAAGATCGGTTAGTTTAGCGTATGTAGCGACTTTGATCGAGCTTGGATAAGTGTCGTTGGTGCTTTGGCCGAGGTTTGTGTGGTCATTTGGATGTAGATACTGATACTCGCCTTTTTTGTGTCCAAGGCTTTCAAGCGCGACGTTTGTTATAACTTCGTTCGTGTTCATATTGGTGCTAGTTCCCGCACCGCCTTGGATCATATCTACTACGAATTGATCTAAATATTTACCCGCGATCAGCTCGTCGCACGCTTTTGCTATGGCGTCGGCTTTTTGCGCGTCTAGAACTCCGACTTCTTTGTTGGCTAAGGCCGCAGCCTTTTTGATTTGAGCAAATGCCTTAACGAAATACGGATAATCTTTAAGCGGTCGTCCGCTCATGTGGAAATTCTCAAGCGCCCTAAATGTTTGTACGCCATAATATACATCATCAGCTATCTCTAGCTCACCTATGAAGTCGTGTTCTCTTCTGGTTCCCATAATGGTACTCCTTGTGATGAAATTGAATAGTGAAACTATAGCGCAATTAAACTGATATTTAAATTAAAAGTTTAATTTTCTATTTATTTTTTTATTACTATTTTGTTATTTTTATATATCCATACAGGCTTAATTTATATTTAAAATAGCCTAAATAACGTAATACCTATTGCTTTTAAATATTATATATTTTTTAAATACAAGCAATAAATGTATGAGATAGTATTTCTAAATTTTAAATTATTAACTTTTTGTTTTACTATTTTATACTTGTAATAAAGCTTAACTTAAAATGTTATATTAATTTTTCTTGAAAGAGTTTGATAGTTTGAATTTTGATTTTTTGAGTGATTTGACAACTATAAATTTTATATGTTTTTAAATTTGTATTTTTAATGCAGACTGACAAAAGCTTAGTTTTTTATAATTTAAGAAATTTTCGGGCATTAAATTTAAACCCGCTTATTTTATACAGTTAGTTTTTGCTTTGTTTTTTAGGTCCACGCTAATAAATTTGACAAAAGCGTTTCTAGCTACGCGCCATCATCTAAATTTTATAAAATTTAAAGTTAAACCTTATGAAGATTAATAACTTCACCATTGTTACTCAGAGGCAAACCATGCAAAATCACATATTAAAAAAGCTTAAAAGCCTTATGAAGCGATGCCAGTACGGTAAAATTCAAATTACCACAATAGGCAACCCCGCCAAAGCCCCCAGCAGAGTTGCCTATATTAAGCTCTTTTCATTGTGCTACTTTGGTGCCAAAAATTAATCGTAAATCCTTGCATAGCGCCACTACAGCTATTCTATAGACTAGTATACATCTATAAGTTTCATGGTAAAAGCCACAAGAATAGAGACTAAGGCTTTAAGACCCTAAAAACTCTACTTACATCGTCATTTTTGCTCAAGCTAAGCCTTACGATACTATTTTCCAAAGCAGTCAAAGCATGAATGACGTTTGACTCAAGCGTAATCATATCTAGCGCGTCCAAGATAACATTGTTTTCTCCAACGCTAAAATCTATCTTGCCGCTTAAAACCTGCACCATGATAGCGCCAGGAGCCTTATGTTCCTTCATTTGAGCGCCTTTTTCTAAATTTATGCGTATTTCTTTACTGTGCAGCCCATCAAAAAGCTTAGCTATAGTAACGCCGTTAAATACGTCATTTTGCCATACGATTTTTTCCATTTACAACCTTTATTATAAGATAATAACAGCATTGTAACTTTAAATTTAGATAAAAGGATTGATTTTAATTAAGCAATTTTTGAAATTTAAGAAAAATTAGGTAGGGGGCAAAAGTCTAAAACTAGACTTTTGCAAGGAGTAAAATTATTTTTTAAGCTCTTTGATGCGAGCGGCTTTACCGCGTCTATCACGTAGATAAAATAGCTTAGCGCGGCGAACGCGACCTTGTCTTAGAACGGTTATGCTCTCTAGACTTTCGCTATAGATAGGGAAAATTCTCTCTACGCCTACGCTATTTGCGCCGATTTTTCTGATGATAAATGTTTCGCCAGTTCCACTTCCGCGTCTTGCTATGCAGATACCTTCAAAATTTTGAATTCTCGTTTTATCACCCTCTTTGATGCGGATAGCTATACGTAAAGTGTCTCCAGCACGAAAATCAGGCACAGACTTTTGGGCTATTTGAGTTTGTTCAAACGCCTCTATATACTTGTTTCTCATATTTTTTCCTTAGTCGGCGGCTCAAATTTTCGGTATAGATCCGGACGAAAAAACCTAGTTTTTAAGAACGCCATATTATTTTTCAAAGCTCTGATTTTAGCATGGTCTCCCTTTAAAAACGCTGAAACCACTCCAGAACCTTTGTAATCACTGGGTTTTGTAAAAGAGGGGGCTTCGAGCAAATCGCCTTCAAAACTCTCAACTTCAAGGCTTTGATTATTCCCTAAAACGCCGTCGATATTACGAGAAATCGCATCGACAATGCAAAGCGCGCCCAGCTCCCCTCCAGTCATCACAAAATCGCCTATGCAAAAAATCTCGTCCGCGTATTTTTCTATTATGCGCTCGTCTATACCTTCATATCTACCGCAAACTAGGCAGATGTGTTCTTTTTTTGCTAGACGCCTAGCATTGTTTTGAGTAAATTTTTTTCCGGCAGGCGCAAGAAAAATAGTATGGATTCTTGGCTCATTTTTCAATAAAAAATTTAAAGTATCATCAAGAGGCTGACATGTCATGAGTAAACCCGCACCGCCGCCAACCATATAATCATCTACCTTTTTATGCTTATCGGCACTAAAATCCCGG
>CAUQOI010000117.1:0-5293 GCA_963519525.1 uncultured Campylobacter sp. | reverse complement strand
ACTTACGAAGCGTCGCCCCTTCCTCTCCCAAGCCCTCTCCAACCCCACTGCACGTTAGCGGGGTGCGAATGCGCTATCGCGCCGCACGTTTTAAATTTAGCATTCTCGCGGTGCGGGTCTCGGCGACTCAAATTTACAAATTTAATGTCAAATTTGAGCGCAAAACGATAAGGCGCAGTATTTTTTCTTTAGACGAGGCGGAAATTAGCCGAGCGAGGGCACATACAAGTAGTATGTAACCGATCCTCGGCGAAATTTCTAACGAAGTATAAAGGAGAAAGACAAGCCGCCAAATTTAGAGAATCATCGCGCCTATAACGCCGCCGATCATCAGCGGTATATTAAAGAATATAAACGTCGGCACGCACGTATCGTAAATATGATTGTGCTGTCCGTCGGCATTTAGACCGCTCGTAGGCCCTAGCGTGCTATCGCTAGCGGGACTGCCCGCATCGCCCAGAGCCGCCGCGATACCTACTAGCAGGATGATCGCCGCCGGAGAAAAACCCAGCGATAGCGAAAACGGAACATAGATCGCCGCGATGATCGGTATCGTGCCAAAGCTCGTGCCGATGCCCATAGTAACGAGCAAACCGATGGCTAACATCAGTATCGCGCCGCCCATTTTGCCGCCGGCGACCGCGCTAGCAAAGCTCACCAGTTGCTCTATACCGCCGCTCTCGCGCAAAACCGAGCCAAAGCCTGCCGCAACGAGCATGATAAATGCGATAAAGCCCATCATCGCTAGGCCGCTGTCCATGATTTTGTCGATTTTACGGTACTCGATACCGCCGAAAACTACCATAACTAGCAGTCCTAAAAGTGCGCCAAGCGGCATGCTTTCGGTATAAATTTGCACTCCAAACGCCGCTACCGCGCCGCCTAGCACCGCCCACTCTTTTTTCGTCATTTTTAGGCTTGCGGCCATCTGTGCCTCTTGCTCCTCGCTCGTTTCAAATTTAGTATGCGCGTAGTCGCGTTTTTTGCGGTAAAAGACGAAAACCGCTAAAAGCAAGCCCACTAGCATAGAAAGGCCGCCGATCCACATTACGCTTGAGATCTCGCTCATCTGTACTTCTACGCCGTTGTTTGCGAGTTCTTTTTTGATGATGCCGTGAAAGATAAGTCCAAAACCAACGCTAAGGCTCACGTACGGCGCCTTTAGTCCGAAAGTTAGCGCGCACGCGACGGCTCGGCGGTCGATGCCCAGGCGGTTCATCAGCGGCAAAAGCGGCGGGATGAGAATCGGTATGAAAGCGATATGCACGGGAATCAAATTTTGCGATAAGCAAGCGATCGCGGCGATGATAAGCGCGAAATAGGTGCTGGTTTTTGCTAGAGCCTTACTAACGGCGTTTATGAGGATCGCCGTTAGGTTCGTGTTAGCTATCGCGGCTGCGAGAGCGCCGAGCAGGATGTAGCTGAGCGAGGTTTCTAGGTTGCCTTTCATGCCCGTTATCAGCGTCGATGTGGTAGCCGTTAGCGCGTCGAAAAACGCCCCTACGCCGGCAAATCCGCCGTGATAGATGAGACCCGCGACTAGGGCGGAGACGAGGATGGAAAGCAGGATATTAAACCTTAACAAACAAAGCGCGGTCATCACGAGGATACTGATCACGACGGGGTTGGTTAGCATTATTTTCCTTTTTGTAAATCAAACTTGTAAATCAAATTTCGCCGCCGATCAAATTTGACGACTGGCAGCGAACGGGCGTCAAATTTATCTAACGCGGATGCCTAGTCTCGGCTTGTTATTATAGTATTCGTCGTCTCGGTCGTTATATCCGTCATCGTATCCGTCATTATAACCTCTATTATAACCACTATCTCTAGGATCGTATCCGTCATATCTGTCGATACCGTTTTGTCTCATGTATTGATCGGTGAGTTCTCTGCGGTAATCTTTTCTTTTATAGTTTCTTCTGTATCCATCGTCGTAGCGATCGTCTAGCATCAAAATAACGTCGGAATTTGAAAGTATATCGTTGCAATATCCATCTTTGCAGCGTTTTTTATTATAAGCTTTTCCGTTTGGTACGATAATTAAAGATTCGTTTGAATATCTGTCGTAAGCGTCTGCAAAGTTTATAAAAAGAGCAACGATAAGACCTATTAAAGCAAACTTCTTCATGAAAAATCCTTTCTAGTTAATTTTTAATCATTTTATAATATAAAATTTAAAGTAAAGTAAATTTTTAGCGCAAATATAATACAATCTCTCGAAATTTTTTCAAGGAGTAAGTAATGATAAAATCGCTTTTTGGCGCGTCGAGGATTGCGGCTTTGGCTTTGCCTTTTCTTTTGACGGGTTGTATGTCATCGATGAATATGGGCTCAAGCAGCGCCAAAACGACTGCTACGGGCTCTGCAGGCGGTTCAAATTCTCAAAACGCAAACGCTCAACTTCAAAAATGTTCTCAATCTTTAGGCACCATGGTGATTTACGAAGATAGAGATTCTGACTGGTATACCGTACTTACAAGAGATTATAGGCTTCCTTCCACCGTTCCGGTTCTTAGGCTTTTAGCGCAACAATCAAACTGCTTTGTCGTCGTCGAGCGCGGTAAGGCATTTAACCAAATGATGGAAGAGCGCGCCTTGATGCAGTCGGGCGAACTTAGAAAGACTTCAAATTTTAAAAAAGGTCAGATGGTTGCCGCAGACTACACTTTAACGCCTTCGATAACTTTTAGCGCAAGCGATACTAGCGGTATCGGTGGCGTAGTTGGTGCATTTTTTGGCGGTGTAGCCGGCGCGGTAGCCGGGGGATTTAGCACGAGTGATGCCAGTACGATGCTAACTCTCATCGAAAACCGCTCCGGCGTACAGTTAGCGGCAGCCGAGGGAAGCGCTAGAAATACTGATTTTGCAGGACTTGGCGGACTATTCGGCGGTAGAGCAGGCGGATCTCTCGGTGCATATGCCAACACTCCTGAGGGCAAAGTCATCGTCGCGGCCTTCACCGACTCGATGAATAACCTAATAGATGCCGTCAGAAACTACAAAATGCAAACCGTAAAAGGCGGTCTTGGTGCAGGCGGCACGATGAAAGTAGCGGATTGATTTTATCTTCGCTAGGCTAGAGCGACTAAAATCGCTCTAGCCATTTTATAAGCGCAAGGCAAGCTCCGCTTTGCGCTTAAATTTGAGCTTTCTGGCTCAAATTTTCTCACGATAAAACGTAAATTTTAGATATTGTACATATAATTGCCGTGTCGTGCACACCCTTTCAAATTTTTATACTTATGTAATTAAATAATTGATAAAATCGACTAAATTCCACTAAAAGGATCAAATTTGAGAAGCGACATCATCAAAAAAGGCTATACGCGCGCGCCGCACAGAAGCTTGCTAAGAGCGACAGGACTAAAAGACGAGGACTTTGAAAAACCCTTTATAGGCGTGGCAAATAGCTTCATAGAGATCATTCCGGGGCACTTTTTCCTCAACAAATACTCCGAAATTTTAAAAGACGAGATCCGCAAAAACGGCTGCGTGCCGTTTGAGTTTAACTGCATCGGCGTGGACGACGGCATCGCGATGGGGCATAGCGGGATGCTTTATAGCCTGCCTAGCCGCGAGCTGATCGCAAACTCGATCGAAACGGTGATGAACGCGCACGCCCTAGACGCTCTCGTGTGCATGCCAAACTGCGATAAAATCGTGCCCGGCATGGTGATGGGCGCGCTTCGCGTGAACGTGCCGACGGTTTTCGTTAGCGGCGGGCCGATGAAAAAGGGCTACACCAAAAAAGGCGAGCCAATCGATCTTGCGACTGCGTTTGAGGCGGTGGGTAAATTTGAAACCAAAGAGATCAGCGCCGAGGAGCTAAAAGAGATCGAGTGCGCCGCCTGTCCGAGCGGGGGCAGCTGCAGCGGGATGTTTACGGCAAACTCGATGAATACGCTGTGCGAAGCGATGGGTATCGCGCTAAAAGGCAACGGCACGGTGCCTGCGCTTACGCCTGAGCGCGAGGAGCTTATCAGGCAGGCAGGGCGACGAATTTGCCAAATCGCTCTCGATGAAAAATACAAAATCCGCAACATCGTAAATGAAAAATCGATCCAAAACGCCCTAGTAGTCGATATGGCGATGGGTGGCAGTAGCAACACCGTGCTGCATATCCTGGCTATCGCGCGCGAAGCTGGGGTAAATTTACAGATCGCGGGACTCAACGAGATCAGCCGCAAGATCGCGCACATCGCCAAAATCAGCCCGAGCCTGCCAAACGTGCATATGGAGGACATCGACCGCGCGGGCGGACTAAGTGCCGTGATAAACGAAATTTCGCGCCGCGACAACGGGCTGCTAGGTCTAGACGCGTTAACGGTAAGCGGCGAAAGCCTAGGCGAGCGCGTCGGAGCTAGCGCCATAAAAGACGAATCGGTCATCCGTAAGGTAGAAAACGCCTACTCGCAGGTCGGCGGGCTGGCGATTTTGTTTGGAAATTTAGCCGAGCAGGGCTGCGTCATCAAGACCGCGGGCATCATCGGCGAGCGCAAATTTAGCGGCAAGGCCGTGTGCTTTAACAGCCAAGACGAGGCGATAGAGGGCATCTCAAGCGGCAAGGTAAACAAGGGCGACGTGGTCGTCATCCGCTACGAAGGGCCGCGCGGAGGCCCAGGCATGCAGGAGATGCTAAGCCCGACATCGCTCATCATGGGGCGAGGTCTCGGCGCGGACGTAGCCCTCATCACGGACGGACGTTTTAGCGGCGCTACGAGAGGGCTAAGCGTCGGGCACGTGAGCCCCGAAGCTGCCGAGGGCGGTATGATCGGACTGCTACGAGACGGCGATATCATCGATATCGACGTGGATACGTACGCGATCAACGTGCGCCTAAGCGATGAGGAGATCGCAGAGCGCAGGGCTAAATTTAAGCCGATCGAAAAACCGCTGCCGTACCGCTGGCTGCGAATGTATCGCAAGCTGGTAACGAACGCTAGCAACGGAGCGATTTTGGAGGCGTAATGCGCCTCAAATTTTAAAATATGCCGCCGCAAATTTGAGCAAACTTGCGGCGGTTTTGTTAAATTTATTTTATCGTTAAGAACCTCAAATTTACGCCGCAATATTACGATAGCGAGTGTTTGCAGGCCCTTACCAGCACGCTCTTTTTCCGTTACCTTCACTTATCTTCTTAGGCGTCGAGCGATAGCGTAGTAAAAATCAAATCGTAAATTTACGGACATTTTGTAAAGGCAACAGTCGGTAAATTTGATCAAATATATTTTCTCAAATTTACTTCGCCAGCTCAAAAATCTCTTTGATATTTTCCTTCGTGTATAGCTTG
>CAUQOI010000116.1:0-5351 GCA_963519525.1 uncultured Campylobacter sp. | reverse complement strand
AATCCGCAAAATTTGACGCAAATTTTAAAATCAGCTAAAATCCGCGCGATTTTAAACAAAGGAATTTTATGCAAAATAGCACATTTAAGACGCTAACGCTCATCGCAAAGAAAAATTTTAAAAAGCTGTTCTTGACGTTTAGCCTGGTTTTGGTGGAAAACGGGCTATTTCTCGTCTATCCCGTACTAGCCGGCATCGCCATAAACGCCATCGTAGCAGGCGATACGCTTCTGGCACTTAGCTACTCGTGCATGGTGTTCGTGGGCTGGGGGCTAGGCTCGATTAGGCGGCGCGTGGATACGCAGGTATTTACTAGGATATATGCAGGACTTGCCGTAAGCGTGATAATGAACGAAAAAAGAGCCGCAAAAGACGAAAGCGCCGTAATCGCAAGGGCAAATTTATCTCGCGAATTCGTGGATTTTTTCGAGCAGCACTTTCCCGTGTTTTTTACCTCGGTCGTCTCGATTTTCGGCTCGTCGATCATGCTTTTATTTATCGAGTTCTACGTGGGTTTGGCTGTTTTTGCCCTGCTCGCGGTTTTTGGAGTTTTGCTACCCAAATACATCGCCAAAAACGACCGCTTATATCTAAAGCTAAACAACCAGTTGGAGCGCGAGGCAGGACGCATAAGCGCAGGCGATGAGCACACGCTAAATCGCCACTACGACGTACTTTCAAAGCTTCGTATCCGCATTTCAAACAGAGAGGCGATGAGCTTTTTCATCATCGGTACGAGTGCGGCGGCGATTTTTAGCTTGGCGATATTTATGCTATCACACAAGCAGGCGAACGCGGGCCACATCTACTCGGTGCTCACCTATCTTTGGACGTTTGCGATTAGTCTTGACGACGCGCCTAGGCTGATAGAGGAGTTTAGCAAGCTAAAAGACATCGGCAAGCGCGTAGATGCCGGACTAGAAGGCGATATAGATAAAATTTAAGCGCTTTTTTGAGGTATAATTTAACTAAAATTTGCCCAAAAACGAGGTCAAAATGCACGAAAATCACGCCCATTGCGCGCATTCACACGCGTCAAACAAGGTCGTTTTGAGAAATTCCTTCCTTATAATCTCCGCTTTTATGCTTATCGAGGTCGCGGGCGGCTTCGCAACGAACTCGCTCGCCCTACTCTCCGACGCCGGGCACATGTTATCAGACGCCGCGGCGCTCGGACTTTCGCTGTTTGCGTTTAAATTCGGTGAACGCAAAGGCAATCTGCAAAAGACTTTCGGCTACAGGCGGATCGAAATTTTAGCCGCGACGATAAACGCCGTCACGCTCATCGTCATCGCCGTTTTTATCGTCATCGAGGCGATTCGGCGCTTCCAAAATCCGCCCGAAGTAGCCACCGCGGGGATGCTCGCCATCAGCACGCTGGGTCTTGCCGTAAACATCGTCGTGGCGCTATACATGCTGCGCGGCGGCGACGTGAGAGAAAACGTCAATATGCGCGGCGCCTACCTGCACGTGCTGGGCGATGCTGCGGGCTCGGTTGGCGCGATCGCGGCGGCTTTGGCGATGATGTGCTTTGGCTGGGACTGGGCGGACGCGGCGGCTAGCCTGCTCGTGGCCACGCTCATCGTAAAAAGCGGCTGGGGCGTGCTAAAAGAGAGCCTAAACATACTGATGGAGGGCTCGCCAAAGGGCGTGAGCCTGGACGCGCTCGTCACGCAGATCAGGGGCGTGGACGGCGTGCTCTCGGTGCACGACCTGCACGTCTGGAGTATCACGAGCGGCGCAAACGCGCTCACGGCTCATATCGTGGTTAGCGGCGAGCTAAGCGTCCGCGAAGCGGAGCGGATCATGCGCGAAATATCGTACGAAATGGAGCACCTAGGCATCACGCACACGACGCTGCAGCTTGAAAGCAGCGACAACAAATGTGCCGACGAGCTCATCTGCGAAGTAAGATCAAATGGCGGTGACGGGCATTTGGGGCATAGTCACTAAAATTTGAACGTAAATTTAGACCGCAACGGAGTTTAAATTTAGTAAATTTGTCGGCTAGCAAACGAGCTAAATTTATCAAATTTAAACTCGCTTCCATCTAGTAAAATTTGAAGCTAAAATTTAATCGCCTCAAATTTTAGCAAGCGGCGCGTTTTGTTAAATTTATGAGCCCGATTCCCCCGACGTAAAGCCGCCCCGCTCCCGTCAAATTTGAACCCGAGTGCTTAATAAAACATAAATTTACTCTACTTTAACGAAAATTTTTATACAATCGCCCAAAATTTAACTAAGGATTTCATGAAAAACATCAGAAATTTTAGCATTATCGCTCATATCGACCACGGCAAATCCACGCTCGCAGACCGCCTCATTCAAGAGTGCGGAGCCGTTAGCGACCGCGAGATGAGCTCGCAAATCATGGACACCATGGACATCGAAAAAGAGCGCGGCATCACGATCAAGGCTCAGTCCGTGCGCCTAAACTACGCGCTCGGCGGGCAAAATTTTGTCCTAAATTTGATCGACACTCCTGGCCACGTGGATTTTAGCTACGAGGTGAGCCGCTCCTTAGCTAGCTGCGAGGGCGCGTTGCTCGTGGTGGACGCTTCTCAGGGCGTAGAGGCGCAAACCATCGCAAACGTCTACATCGCGCTAGAAAACAACCTCGAAATCATCCCCGTTATCAACAAAATCGATCTCCCCGCAGCAGACCCCGAGCGCGTAAAAAACGAGATCGAGCACGTTATAGGGCTTGACTGCAGCGGCGCGGTCGAGGTTAGCGCAAAAACGGGCATCGGCATCAAAGAGCTGCTAGAAGCCATCATCACGCGTATCCCCTCTCCTGGCGGCGAAGCGGAAAAACCGCTAAAAACGCTCATCTACGACAGCTGGTTTGACAACTACCTAGGCGCTTTGGCGCTCGTGCGCGTCTACGACGGCGAGCTAAAGAAAAACGACGAAATCCTAGTCATGGGCACGGGCAAAAAACACATCGTGCTAGATCTCATGTATCCAAACCCCATCGCGCCGATAAAAACGGCAAATTTGGGCGCAGGCGAGGTCGGCATCGTGGTGCTCGGTCTAAAAAACGTGAGCGACGTGCAGGTAGGCGATACGATCACGCTAGCTCGCAATCCCGTAAAAGAGCCAGTCGGCGGCTTTGAGCGGGCTAAGCCGTTCGTATTTGCGGGGCTTTACCCGATCGAAACGGATAAATTTGAAGACCTACGCGACGCCCTGGATAAACTCAAGCTAAACGACAGCTCCATTAGCTACGAGCCGGAAACCTCGGTAGCGCTTGGGTTTGGCTTTCGCGTCGGATTTTTAGGGCTGCTGCATATGGAGGTTATCAAGGAGCGTTTGGAGCGCGAATTTGACCTCGATCTCATCGCCACGGCTCCGACCGTCACCTACGAAGTCGTACAAACCGACGGTCAAATTTTACGTATCCAAAACCCGAGCCAGCTCCCGCCGGTCAATAAAATCGAGCATGTCAAAGAGCCCTACGTCAAGTCCACGATCATCACTCCAAGCGAGTTTTTAGGCAACATCATCACGCTACTAAACAACCGCCGCGCCGTGCAGACTAAGATGGACTACATCACGCCCGAGCGCGTGCTACTCGAGTACGACATCCCGATGAACGAGATCGTGATGGACTTTTACGACAAGCTAAAATCAAGCACCAAAGGCTACGCGAGCTTTGACTACGAGCCTAGCGACTACCGCGTGGGCGATCTAGTCAAGCTTGATATCAAAGTCGCGGGCGAGACTGTGGACGCGCTCTCTATCATCGTGCCCGAAAGTAAAGCCCAGTCCAAAGGACGCGACTTCGTCAAAGCTATGAAAGAGATCGTACCGCGCCAACTCTTTGAGGTCGCGATACAAGCCAGTATCGGCAACAAGGTCATCGCGCGCGAAACGGTAAAATCGATGGGCAAAAACGTAACCGCCAAGTGCTACGGCGGCGACATCACGCGTAAGCGCAAGCTGCTCGAAAAGCAAAAAGAGGGTAAAAAGCGCATGAAAGCCATCGGCAAGGTAAATTTGCCGCAAGAGGCGTTTTTAAGCGTTTTAAAAATAGACTAGCGGCGTCTTGCGAGCGTTTTGCGGAGTTTTTCGCTACGCTCGCGGCCGCTTTTCATTATTTCATAGTCAAATTTGACCCGCCCAGACCAGCACCGCGAAAATGCCAAATTTTACGCTATGTCCGCTTTTAAAATCTCAAAAATCAAACTTAATAAAATTTATACAAATTTCCAATTTCCTCCAAATTTTACGCAAATTTGGAAATTCATCTCAAATTTGGATAGAATTTTGCTTGCGCGATGTAAAATTTACGAAAGGATTTTTATGAGAAATTTTATACTTTTATTTGCGGCGTTCCTTTTTACGGGATGTTTCGGGCTGTTCGAGAGCTCGCCGGAGGTCGCTCAAACCGAGAGCGGCAACACCAAAGGCTACAAAGAAGTAATGCGTATCAAGGCAGACTGCTCCTCATGCGCTAGCGGCGGTCAGGATATCAAGATAAACGGCACGGACTACACCAGCGACGTCGCGATAAAATGCTGCATCGCTCAAAGCAGGATTGACACGAGCGCGGCTATCAAAAAAGTCTATATCCACAAAATAGCCGACGAAAGAGCAGCTGATAGCGGCATAAAATTTATCTCTAAAAACGGCGCGAAAATGCTCTATCCAAAAGAGCGCCTTGAAAAGCTTTTTCATCTTTTCTTACAAGACGAGCTGCTAAACCGCGGCATCATGGTCGTGGATAGCCAAACCTCGCCTTACACCTACCGCGTGGATTTTGCGTTTACCGACTACGCAGCGTCATATAGCGAGCCGTCGCAGTATCTAAGCGCGGCGATGAAAGGCAAACTAGGCGTCAAAAACATAAACAAAACCCGTGTGCTAAATATCTCTACCAGACAAGACGTACGCAAGCTCGAGGCCGAGGACACGCAGGACTTTAACCTCTACGTCTACCTTTTGGTTAAACAAGCCGCCAACAAAGCCGCCGAAGAAATCTCGAAACTATAAAAGGAAAAATATGAAAAATTTAGCTTTTTTTGCCCTTGCCGCCGCGCTTTTTGCCGCGGTCATGAGTGGATGCTCGCAGCGCAGCTCGGTGTTAAATTTGACCCCGTATCAATCAACCTCAAACCAGATGGGCTACCAAAAAAATATCCGTATAAATAGCATCGAGGACGCTCGCGCCAACAAAAGTATCGTCGCCACGATCACCGGCAGTAACGGCAACGTCAAAGAGTACGTCACGCTACAAAACAGCATAGAAAGCTGGCTACAAGACGGCCTTAGCACCGAGCTAAAGCGCCTGGGTGCAAATTTGAGCGACTTTGGCGATATCGTCGTGGACGTGAGGATCGTCGAGCTTA
>CAUQOI010000115.1:0-5440 GCA_963519525.1 uncultured Campylobacter sp. | reverse complement strand
TTTCTTGGATAGTTTTTATCGGGCTTAGCGATTTTTTAAGCAGTACGTAGACAAACAACGAAAGCGCGATGATAAACACCGTAGCTAGCACAAGCTGAGCTTTTAAGAGCGGCAAAGTATTGCTAGAAAAAGTATCCGCGCCGATAGCTGCAACTACTAGCCAGCCTTGTTCGTTGATAGGTATGAGCTTGGCCGTTACATTTTCGCCTTTGTAGTTGACGTATGGGATCAGGCCGTTTTCGTCAAACCTTTTTGCCGCGTATTCTTCCGCTAAATATTTACTTGCGGGAACGGTTTTCCCTACATTTGAGGGATCGCTATGTATTAGTATCAGACCGTCTTTATTCATCACGTAAACGTAACCGTATTCGGTTTTGCCCATATCGAGGATCTTTTTGCTTAAAGCGTCGATCTGGATATCAAAGCCGATGACGCCCATAAATTTACCGTTTTTTGTAACCGGAGCGGCAAAACTAACAACCAGTCCGTTATATGTAGCAGGCTTGTAAGGCTCGGTATAGATAGCTCCGTTTTTAGCTTTTGCGTCCATGTACCAGCCGCGTTTGCGAGGGTCGTAGTTGTCTTTTTCCGGAGTTAGTCTAGTGTCGTCGGATTGGAAAAAATATCCGTCGTCTTCGCGACCGAAAAATACAAACGAAATCAAAGAATTTGCATTATATTTTTGAAATTTTAGTTGCGCCATATACGCGTCGCCTTCGTTATCGGTATTGCCCACGGCAACAGCGATTTTTTTCGCGACCTCCATATAGTCGTGAAAAAACGAATCAGTGACCGCGTCGACATCTTTTAAAATTTGAGCCTGATTTTGGCTAACGAGCTGAACGACCTTATTCTCGGCCGTATAATAACTAACCGCCGAAATAGCGGCAAACGAAATGATCAGCGCGACGATGAGCATCAACGCGATCTTATTCGTGATAGAACGCATTTTCTCTCCTTATATTTTTTCTTAAATTAAAAAATTATTCTACTACTTTCAAAGTTAAATAAAATTGAAATTTAGCATAAACTTAGCTTTAAAAGCAAAATTTGATCCAAGTTTATACAAGTCTGCGAATGAAAATATAAAAATTCCGTTTATAGCGGAAAAAACGGGGTAAAAAAAGGGGTAAATTCGTATGAAGAAACGGTATAAATTTAATCCAAATTTATACCGCTCCGAGTTGAATTTAACGGTTAAATTTTAAACGCCTCGCCGAGTCAAATTTAACCCGGCGAGGTTTTATCAAATTTAAGCCGCAGATTTTAGCTTGCAGCCTCAAATTTAAGCAAATTTCGGATCGCTAAACGCCGTTAGCTCAGGCGCCTTGCCCGTAAATTTCTCGATATTTACGAGCGCGGTGTGGCTGATGTTGCCGTTAGCTAGCTTGCTAGTCGGGATATCGATGGTTAGGACGTTTGGCGAGCCGTTTTTGCAAAGACCCGCGTCAAATCCATCATACCATACGCCCTCAGCTAGCTTAACTACGCCTTCTTTGATATCTTGCGTCACGTATGCGCCCGCTAGCACTTCGCCGCGCGCGTTAAATACCCTAACCAAATCGCCCGTTTTGATACCTTTTTTCGCGGCGTCTTTAGGGTGTATCCAGATCGGCTCGCGGTTTGCGATCGCGTAGTTTTCGCGCAGAGAGGTTTGGTTTAGCTGCGAATGGAGGCGATCGGTCGGATGCGGGCTTAGCATGTGTAGCTCTGCAGGTTTATCTTTCATGCCTAGCCACTCGACCGGCTCAAACCACATCGGATGCGCGCCGCAGTCGTCATAGCCCATTTTCTCGATGGTTTCGGAGTAAATTTCGATTAGGCCGCTTGGCGTTCCTAGAGGATTTAGCACTGGATCCTCTCTAAACTCGCCAAATCTCACCCACGTATCGCTCTCAGGCGTCGAGGCAAAAGTTACGGGCTTATTTTCGTTCCAAAACTCCTCAAACGGCTTCATATCCGTCTCAAAATCAGGTATAGCCTTGACCTGCTCGTACGCTGCGCCGTAGTACTCTTTGATCCAGTCAAATTCGTCCTTGCCGTTGTCGGTGTAGGCTACGACTAAATTTTTAGCGTACGCCTTGCAAAGATCGACGAAAATTTGATAATCGTCGCGCGCTTCGCCGTATTTTTCCACGACTTGCTTCATCGGCACGATGTTCATATTCGAGTAGTCGCCCGTCATCGTGACGTCGTTGCGCTCGTATGCCGTAGTAGTCGGGAATACTATATCGGCCATCTTAGCCGTCGGCGTCCAATAAGCTTCGTTTACGACTACCGTGCGAGGTTTGCGCCACGCTTCTAGCAGGCGGTTGGTCTCTTGATGGTGGGCAAAAGGATTGCCGCCGACCCAGTAGATAAAGTCGATATCCGGATACGTGATTTTCTTGCCGTCGTGATCGATCACCTTGCCAGGATTTAGCAGAGCGTCCGCGATGCGAGCGACCGGGAATGCATAGTTTGTCGCCTTTTGCAGCCAGCTTTGACCCGTACCCGCAACCGCCGCGGCTTTAGCGACGAAGCGGCCGTTTGCGTCAAATTCTCCGCTATCGGTACCGATAAACTCGCCCTCGTCGTTAAATTTACCTACGCTTGCGCTATTTACGCCGCCGATGACCGCGCCTTTGCAAGTCGGAGCGCCGCCGTTTGAGTAGTGGTAGCTAAGGCCAAAACCTCCGCCCGGAAGTCCGATCTGTCCTAGCATCGCCGCCAAAGTCACCATCGCCCAGTGCGGCTGCTCGCCGTGATGCGCGCGCTGCATACCCCAACCGCTCATTATCATCGTGCGGTTAGCGGCGAAGGTATCGGCAAGCTCCTTTATGAGGCTTGCTTTTAGACCGCAAATTTTGCTCGCCCACTCCAAATTTTTAGGCGTGCCGTCGGTTTTACCGAGCAGATACGGCAGGAACTTATCAAAGCCGCTCGTATAGGTTTCAATGAAGTTTTTATCGTATTTGCCACTCTCGTATAGGTAGTGCATCATGCCTAGCATCATCGCGGTGTCGGTGTTTGGCACCGGAGCGATCCACTCGGCCTTATCAAAGTACTGCGCCGTATCGCTTTTAATAGGGTCAATGATGATCACTTTGATATCTTTTTTGTTTTTAAGCTCTTCAAAGTACTTAAAGCCCTGCTCGTCGGTGCTAGTCCACGCTATGCGAAGAGTAGCCATCGGGTTTGCGCCCCAGATGACGACTACTTTTGAGTTTTCTAGTACTACAGGCCAGCTAGTTTGCTGCTCGTAGACCTCGATGCTACCCACGACGTGAGGCATGATGATCTGGCTAGCGCCCGTGGAGTAGTCACCTAGTGACCCGACGAATCCGCCGCTAAGGTTCATAAATCTATGAAGTAAAATTCTCGAGTTATGCACGTTACCGCTTGATTTCCAGCCGTAACTACCCGCAAACACACCCTCTAGCCCCTTTTGTTTTCTAGTCTTTTTTAGCTCTCTAGCCACTAGCTTTATTGCGTCCTCGTAGCGTACTCGTACCCAGCCGTCTTTACCTCTTAGCTCAGGTTTTGGCGAGTCCGGATTTTCTAGGTAGCTTTTGCGTACCATCGGGTATTTTATGCGTGATTTATAGACCATATCAGCAGTGTAGTGTTGTAGCGGATTATACACTTCGCTAGTTTTTTGAAACGGCTCTGATTTTACGATCTTGCCGTCTTTGACGCTAACTTTTAGCATGCCCCAGTGAGCGGCCGTTAGCACCTCGCCGTTACGCACGTTTGCCGTATTTAGCTCGGCGCCGAGTAAATTTGACGCCGTTACGCTAGAAAACAAAGGAGCCGCCGCAAGCGCCGCTCCGCCCTTTAATACATTTCGTCTTTGTAGGTTCATTTTTCTCTCCTATTTTTACTTCGCAGACTGGCAAAGCCAGTCTTTACGACGGGGAGCTACGCTCCCTCGACCCACCTAAAGCACACCGCTTCTTACGAAAGCGGCGTAAATTCGGCACATTTTTCCGTTTTTACTTCTCGGTCGAACGAAGTCCGACCTCCGATTTGTTTTTACCCATCGCTCGCATCGCCTATGCGATATGCTCCGCTCACTCGCTACCGCACGGATGCCGAGCAGTCGGCATCCTCTAAAGACGGTCACTCACCCACCTAAAGTCCCTACTGCGTAGGGTACCCTGTAAAATTTACTTCGCAGGTTGGCAAAGCCGGTCTTTTGCACGGACTCAAATTTAAGCTTTTACGCTCAAATTTAACCGCCCTCTCGTCAGGCGAGTCAAATTTGACGGCTAAAAGCCTCGTTCGCACAGTCTAGCCCGCAAAGCTGCCGCTCAAATTTAACACGCATCTCGTCTTACGCGCTAAATTTAACTTTTTCGGCATTTTAAAAACAACCGCTTCGCCGCGACTTTTATAAAATTTAGCTCCTGCAAATCTCGTCCATTTGCGAGCACATTAAGCGTAAATCCTCGTCAAATTTACGCGCCGCTTTTTACTTTTTCGCCACGTTCACGTCGGCAGAGTGCTTTTGCAAGTACTGTATTACCAGCCACTCGTCGTCTTTGTCGATTGCCGTTCGCGCGATCATCGATTTTAGCAGGTTAGGCCACTGATTTGCCTTGTAGTGCGTGGTTTGATGTAGCGAATGGCACACTCCGCAGCTCTCTTTGTAAATCTCGCCGCCCTTAGCAAAAAGCCCGCCTAGATCGCTCGTAAAGCCGTCTTTTTGGGCATAGACCACAGTCTCGACCTCGTCCCATTTGCCGTTAGCGCCCTTTTTTACAACCTTGATCTCAGGCGTCGCGGTTTTGGCAAACGCCACGGCGATGACGCGCTCAGAGTCGCTAAAGTAAACGACGTTGCTAACGGCGGGATTTTGGTAGCCTTTAACGGAGATTTTCACGCGGTCGCCCTCGTTCGCTAGTATTTTTACGGCATTAGTCGGCAAGAGCCTGCCTATGCTTTTTTGCGACGTCGCATCGGCGTAAACGTCTTTTACCGACGGGCTATACACCTCGCCCGCCGCAAATAGCGAACAGGCAAGCAAGCTTGATAGTAGGATTTTTTTCATTTTACTCCCTTAAATTTAAAATGTAAAAAGATTATATAAGAAAAGTATGATGAAAGTATGATTTTATGAAATTAAGATTTTATATTTGCGTGGTTCATGCCGTAAATTTGCAAGCAAAATTTGCAAATTTGGCGGCAAAAGCTTATGAAAAAATACTAATCTCGGTTTTAAATTTTAAAAGCGAATTGGGCAAGGTTACTAAAAGCAAAATTTAAAGCGGCAGCCCGCAAAACGCCCGAAATTTAGGAGGGTTCGCGAGCCGAAAAATCCTACTCCGCGCTATAGCTTGATAGCATATCAAAAGTAGGAGCGAAAAATAGCGCTCCGGTGACCGGCGTGCTAAAATCAAGCAATCTATCCGAGTTGCCGCGCGGCTCGCCGATAAACATCTTATTTAGCATCGCTTCA
>CAUQOI010000114.1:0-5452 GCA_963519525.1 uncultured Campylobacter sp. | reverse complement strand
GATTACGTTTTGATATAGGAGAGTTTTTAAGTCCATTTTTAGCCTTTTTGGACGAGATTTTAAACCAAAAAGGCTAAAAGAAATTTAAATTTATTGCTTTAGCGTGAGCAAGGTATCAAGCATCTTTTCTACGGTCGTGATGATTTTGGCCGCCGCGCCGTAGCTGCTTTGAAAGCGTATGAGATTTGTCAGCTCCTCGTTTAAATTTACGCCGCTAACGGACTGATGCTCGGACATCGCGACTTTATGGATGGCGGTATTTGCGTCGTTTAGGTCGTTATTTGCCTGCGTCTCGCTAGCTAGATCGGACGTGATGTAGCGGTAGTAGCCCTCTATACTCTCCTGCTTATCCGCGTGCTTGTTGGAGTAAAACACGATTTTATTGTATTGCAGTTGCACCATATCGTTTGCGACTTCGTTGTTGCCCGGAGTCGGATTTGAGTAGGCTTTTAGCTTGTGCGGATTTTCCATCAGCTCGCTTTTTACGCTCATGTTTTTGGCTTTGTCGCCCTCAAATACCCTATTTAGCCCGATGATACCCGGGAAATTAGTGCCTTTATCGATGAAAGCTACGCTGTATTCGCCGGCGTTTCTTTTCGGTATGACGCCAAACGTTCCCCTGCCCGTAGCAGCGTCGTACTGATAGCTTGCCTGAAAATAATCATCCACGTCGTTTAGCGAGTTGTTATCGCCGTTGTCGTCGGTGTCGGAGTTAAAGTCGCGCACGATAGAGTTGCCGCGAGTATTGTCGTTTATCGAGGTGGAGGCGTTTATGTTGATCGTTTTGCGAGCGACCTCTTGACCTTGGTTGTTATAAACCACGACGTCAAAGCTACCGTGCTTGATGTCGTTATTAAAATTCATGAGCGTTCTAGAGTCGCTTAGACCGTCTAGCTCGTCAGTTACGGCGTTTTCTACGGCCGATCTTGCGTAGATATTGTTCGTCTCGTTTATGATACCTTTGGCAAAGGTGTTTAGGTTGTCGATGTATTTTTGTATGGTTCCGTCTTGAAACTCTCCGCTATCATCCATCCTGCGGCCGCGCAGATCTAGGGCTGAGCCCAGTTTGCCACCTTGGATACGTCCGTTTAGATCGACCTTTTTACCGTCCTCTCTTTCAAAATAAACTCCCTTAAATTCGCTCTTGCCGTTCATTTTGTCTATCTTTAGCGGGTGGTATGTCACGCCGTCAACTATATTAAACCCCGAGATATTTATCTGATGCTTAGTGCCTATATCGGTTACGGTCGGATCGACGTTAGTGCCTTGTAGTTCGCCCTTAAACACGCTTATACCAGCTAGCTTTGACATAGCAAGCTCGAGCTGATCGCGTTTGTCGCGCAGATCGTTTGCTCTAGTGTTGCCCACGGACTCGACGCGCACGATCTCTTTATTTATTTGCGCGATTTGCTTGGCGTATTTATTTATTTCATTTACGGTGACTTCTATCTGCGAGTCCACGTCCTTTTGGATTTTGGTTAGCATGTCGCTAGCTTTATTGATGCTGGTTGAGAGCGTGCTAGCGTTATTTAGCAAATTTATCTTTTGCGAGCCCTCGGTCGGGTTTGAAGCGAGGTTGTTCCATGCGTTGAAATAATTTTGTAAATCTCTGCCTATGCCAACGCTTTGCAGATCTGGAAAGCGCTGCGAAATCTCCTCTAAAATTTGCTTTTTGTATTCGGTCGATTCTAAATTTATATTTGAAGTGCGAAGCCTAGCGAATGTAAATTCGTCATGCACGCGCACGACCGTATCGACCTGCGTACCTCTGCCGATATCGCCCGGGATATCGTGAAAAGGCTCCCTAGCAGACTGCACGACGCGCTGTCTAGTATAGTGCTCGCTGTCGGCGTTTGTGATGTTGTGTCCGGTCGTAGTGATCTGCGTCTGCGCGGCATCTAGGCCACTCACGCCGATGTGCAAAGACGAAAATATATTAGCCATTTTTTAAACCCTCGTTTTAAATAAACTCTCCGGTCTTAGACCGTTTTTGTCGTAGCCGCCGTCTTGCTCGCCTTTAAACATATTTTTTAGCAAGCTATCGAAAAATTCTTTCACTCCGACGACGTATTTTGCGTATTCTTTGTTTTTTGAGTAGAGCTCTTCAAGCTTTGAGCGCATGAGGGTTAGCGATGATTTTACCTCATCGTCGAGGATAGAGCTTAAATTTGCCCCGCCGTTTTCCCTCGAGACTCTTAAAAGCTCTTTATCTAGCAGCGATTTTACGGATTCGAATTTTTTAACCAGCTCGTTTTTGCGTCTGACGCTATCATCGACCTTGCTATGGTCGGCTAGTTTTATCTTTTCTATATCTTCCGTAGTTTGAGCAATGAGCTCGTCTAGTACGCCCATCGCCTCATCCAAATATCTTTTAAGCATTTTTGTCCTTTCTTTTTACGCAAGGACAAAAAATCTTATAAAAGCGTATCGGCAACGGCTTTTGCAGTCTTGGACATATCTAGTTTATATGTTCCGTTTGCGATCTGCTCGGCTATCTTTGCAACCTTGCTTTCTTCTTTGCCTTGTGTTTTTTCCATGTTTTCGCTCTTTTTTACATCGTTTGAGCGAGTGATTTGCTGCGGGCTCATGCCCAGTTTAGCTCCCAAAGTTCCTATCATTTTCAAGCCTTTTTAGATTTGTTAGAAACTAAATCGGCAAATTTTGAAATTTCTTAAGCCCTTTCTTTCAAATAATTGAATAAAAGTTCGCTAAAGCCTAAATTTCCGCTCAGAGCCTTGCTCATCGTATCGTTATACATCGAGTGATAGATCTCGTCTCCGGCGTCCTTGCCGAATAACGGATTTTCGTCCTTTAGCGCGATATCTAGCACGCTTTTAACCAAAAACGCCTCAAAAGCGTCGGTTTGCTCTTTTAAAAGCGCGTCTTGCTCGCTTTGAAACCTATCCGCGCGCCTATTTTCGATAGAGCTCGTGGCAAATTTATTGTAGGAGCTTAAAGCCGCCGAACTGTCTACGTTTAACATTATATTATCTCCAAGTCTACGTGTATAGCGCCGACGCGTTTTAGATTTTCCATTATCGCTATGATATCGCTAGGTGTCGCACCCATCTTGCTTAGCGCCCTTGCGACGCTAGCTACGGTGGTTTTTTCGCCACTAATTTTTAGCATGTTAGCTACGGGATCAACCGCTGCGCCGTCTTGCAGGTCGATAGTTCTCTGCTCTGCCAGCGCCTCGTCGTATGAATCGGGTTCTATCTTTATCGTGATGTCTCCGTGCGTGATGACGACGGGATCTACCGTGATATTTATGCCGCTTACTATCGTGCCGGTGCGCTCGTCGATTACGATTTTATCTAGCGCTTTATAATCCACGTCTAAATTTAACACCCTAGCTACGAAATCGACCATATTTGAGCCGTTTGGCTTAGCGATCCTGATCGTTCGAGAGTCCACGGCTACCGCGCTATCGCCGCCTACGTTTAAATTTACGGCTCTTTGGATGTTTGAAGCGGTATCGAAATTTGACTCTTTTAAGCTTAAAAATATCGCTTCTTGGTTATAGATATCGTATGCGATCTCGCGCTCCACGATAGCGCCGCTTGGGATCGTGCCTGCGGTTACGTGATTGCCGCCCTTACTTCCTCCACCGCGAGATGCCGTCTTGCCGCCTATGGTTAGCGAGCCCTGCGCTAGAGCGTAAATGTCGCCGTCCACGCCCTTAAGCGGAGTCATCAAAAGCGTCCCGCCCTGAAGGCTCTTTGCGTCGCCGATAGATGAGATTACGACATCGAGCTTATCGCCCTGCCTAGCAAACGGCGGCAGCTTTGCTATAACCATTACCGCGGCGGTGTTTTTAGATTTGATATCGTCGGGCTTGATTTTTACGTTCACGCTTTGAAGCATATTTGAAAGAGACTGTATCGTAAACTCCGAGCTACTGCCGTCGCCAGAGCCGTTTAGACCGACGACCAGACCGTATCCGATCAGCTGATTTTCCCTCACGCCAACGACGTTTGCGATGTCTTTTATCTGCGCCGCAAAAGCCGATATGGCAAGAGTTAGCAAGCATGCCGCTAGTTTCATTTTCGTCCTTAAATTTGTATTTTCAAGGACTAAAAGCAATTAGTATTCCAAATTTGACACAAGAATTTAAGAATAGTAGCTAAGCGAGGTGTTTCCGAATTTTTTAGATTTTAAAAGCGTAAAGGCGCCGATGTTTTCAGGTAAATTTAGATGGCTGGCGTGCTCGAAAGCGATCAGACAAATTTTATCTTTTGGCAAATTTCTCGTCAAATTTACGCACTTTTCATAAACGTCCGCAAAGCCGTCCCTGATATCAAAAGGCGGATCGAGATACAAGATAACGGGTAAATTTTGCCTCGCGACGATAGCCGGCGTAGTGTCAAAAGTATCGCCGTTTACGATTTCAAGCTCGTCGCCGATAAGTTTAGCGTTTTGTAGCGCGATCTTGTAGGCGTTTTTGTCGATTTCTACCGCGTAGGCCTTTGCCGCGCCGTTACTTAGCGCTTCTGCGGCCATCAGCGCGCTACCGCCGAAAGCCTCGATAAAGACCTTACCCGCTAGCTCGTAGCGAAACGAATCAAAAAACGAGCCTTTGACGATACTTTTGGTGCTTCGCGTAGTTTGAAGCGAAGGCAAAAGCAGCTTTTTACCTTTAAATTTGCCGCTTGAGATCGTTGCGTAGAGATTTTTCAACGAGATTTCCTTAAAATCGCAAGTAGCTCTTCTTTAAATTTATCTATCAAATTTGAAACCTCAAGCTCCAAATTTGAGCCATTTTGCGGTGCGGCTTCTTCTTTTATAACAAATGCTGGCGAGGTCGTGCGAGAAGGCGCGATGGGCTCTGAAAACTGAATCGCCGAGTAAAACTCCTCAAGCGCGGATATAAGGGCTTCTTTGCTAAAAGGGATTTTTAGATGAGGCGAGCGCTCGGCGATCACAAAAACGGGCTTTTTGGCATCTATCTTTTTATCCGCCACGATAAAATCGCAATCTTTTCTAGGCGAGATAAAATCTCTCAAAAATAGCCTTAGCGACTCCTCAAGCAAAATGCAGTCGCATTCAAACGAAATTTTCACAAACTCTCCTTTTTCTCGCCTTGATTTAGGCTGGATTTTAACAAATTTATGCGAAAATTTAAATTAAGCAAAAATTTTCCCGAACGGGGCTAAAAAAATTTGCAAATTTGACGATATAGAAGCTAGCAAATATTTAAAGGAGAAAATATGGAAATTTTCAAAGTAGCGAGCCAACCGATGGCAAACGTAGCTACAAGCTCGCACGCGCAAAGCTCTACGCAAACTAGAGAGGTCGAAAGGACGCAGATCCAGCAAGATACGACGCAAAATTTAACCGAGCAAAATAACGAAACGCTAAATGAAAAAGTAAAAGAAGCCACCGAAAAACTAAATAGACAAATGGAAGATCTAGGCACTAGCATACGCTTTGGCTACAACGACAAGATAGAAGC
>CAUQOI010000113.1:0-5544 GCA_963519525.1 uncultured Campylobacter sp. | reverse complement strand
TCTTTGGTTTGTTTATCTTGCAATTTATTGTATATTTTTGTAGATTTGTTTGTGGGTGGGTGTGGGGGTTGTTTAGTGGCTGCTATTTTTGATTGTTTTATAATATGTGTTACACAGATAGAAGTAAAAGTAGCTTTCATCGATCTCTGTTTCACCACTAAATTTACCTATTTCTTCACACTCTCTAGACACTAAAACTCTAATTCTTTTTAGAATCTTGTTAATGGAAATTCTAGAAATTCCGGTTAAATTTGCTATTTTAGTAGCCTCTAAATCTTCTGCAAAATACTTGAGAATTTCTCTAAGTTCCTTCTCTGAAATTCGGGAACGAATTATATACTTATTTTTCATTGATAAAATCATAGATGCACTCCTTTGAGAAAAACTCCTTTGAAAGTTTTTAACTTATCTTGAGCCTTAGTTTATTTATCTTGTAATTTGTTGTCTATTCTTACAGATTTGCTTTTTGGATTGATGGGGGGGGTGGGTGTAGTTTGTGGAATAATAAAAACCTTAAGTTACTAAAGCTTATTTTATATTAGTTATATTTTTTAATAATTTTATAATTATTTTTTGGTAGAATGAGAAATTAAATTTTTAAAAAAAGGAAAAACAATGAACAAATTTGTATTATCAATGTTGGCATGCGCCTCAATGGTATTTGCTGCTATAAATTTAAATACCGCTACAAAAGAGGAGCTTATGAGTTTAAACGGCATTGGTTCAGCAAAAGCCGATGCTATTATCGAATACAGAAAAACAAATAAATTTGAAAGCATAGAGGATATCAAAAACGTAAACGGTATCGGCGATAAGACGTTTGAAAATTTAAAAGGCGATATCTCTACGAGCGGCGCAAGCGTAATACCTTCGAGCGATAAAGCAACCAAGAAGGCGCAAGAAGCTAAAAGCGATATGCTTGACAAAGCAAAGCAGAGCAAAAAAGATGTCGCTAAAAAAATAAAAGATGCAGAAGAAAAAATAGCTACGCCTACAAAAGATATGGACAAATCTAAAACCGACATAGAAGAAAAGGCTTCTAAAAATATTAAAAGCAAAGTAAAATCCGGCGAAGATAAAATAGAAAAAGATATTGATGAGGCTAAGACTAAGACAAAAGTTTCAAAGAAGAAGGTCGAAGAAAGCGTAGGCAAGGAAGTTGAAGCTAAAAAACCTGCAAAGAAAAAATCAGAATAACATTATATTATTTTCGGCTCAAATTTGGGCCTATAAATTAAACTGTGTAAATCCTTTTTTGATAAAATAATCAGAAAGGATTTACACATATCTCATGTCTACTATATAGACAAAAATTACACAAAAAATTATCTTGCAATCATATCGAGTCGTTTCAAAATATCAGAGATTGAAATCGTCATAGCAGATGCAGTTAAGGCGGAAATGGCTAATAGTTGTTTGTAGGCGCTAGTCAAAAATATCAGAAAAGATATACGGCAGTAGCGAAGGCGAAGCTAAATACTACCATAACTTGGCAAATATATCATGTTTTTTGTTAGTAACCGCAAAGGTTGCTGATTAAAAGCTATCAACTTAATAATACAACTTTTTAAAAAGACGACCCCAAATTTACATTGCCGCATTGTTTTTAAAGGTTAAAAAGATATAATCTGCACATTATTCTAAAACAAGTGAAATTTAATAAGGCGACCAAAAGGTGAGTTTTAAAAAAGTTTTAAGTTTTATATCTGTTTTTATGGTAGCGTTTGTGCTTAGCGGATGCGCATCGAAGGCAAAATTTGACGTTCCTCAGATCGTAAATTTTGATAAACGCGAATTTGAAGTGACTTCGCAAAGCGGCTCAAATTTGCTCTATATTTCGCACGAAAAAGAGGATTTTTATTTTACGATGATAAATTCCATAGGTACTCCGCTGGCTAGGCGGGTTTTAAGGCAGAGCGGCGAATTTGAAGCTATCGGCTTTTTGCCGCCAAATGGCGCCTACAACGAGCTTTTTGTTAAAGTGCTAAGTATCGTAAAATCAAATCAAAAAGAGGCCGTCATAACGGCAAATAACGAAAATTTTAAGGTGAGAGCTCTTGATATACGCTAGCAAGCCCGCCGTCATCAGTGCAGCCGGAGCCGATGCGGATGAAAATTTTGCAAATTTATGCGGCGAAAAGAGATTTTTGAGCGTTTGTGAAGGCTTTAGGGCGGATAAAAGCTTTATCCTGGGCAAAGTCGGCGCGCAGCTGGCTAAATTTAGCCAAAATACGCCGAAGCACCTGCAGACGCGCACGAACGCTCTGGTTTTAAGCGCGCTTTTGCAGATAGATAAAGACGTCCGAGACGCCATCAAAAAGTACGGTAAAAACCGCGTCGGCGTGGTCGTCGGCACGACCACTAGCGGCGTGGAGGAAAACTACGAAACGTTTAAGGATTTTGCCGCGACGGGGTTTTTCGATGCTTCAAAATTCGGCATAAATCGCAACTCTCTAGCCAATCCGTCCGAATTTATCGCCGATTTTTACGAGCTTGGCTCGGTTGCGTTTTCCGTCTCGACAGCCTGTACCTCGGGCGTCAAGGCGATCATAACAGCAAAAAGGCTGCTGGAGTCGGGTATCTGCGACGCCGTGATCTGCGGCGGCGTGGATAGCCTAAATACGCTAACAATAAACGGCTTTGATAGCCTGGGCATCCTAAGCGCGCGCGAGACGAACCCGTTTTCCAAAAATCGCGACGGTATAAATATCGGCGAAGGCGCGGCGTTTTTCGTAGCAAGCAGGGATGAAATCTCAAACGTCGTTATCGCGGGCGAGCACTCAAACTGCGACGCGTTTCATATGACGCAGCCCGATTTTAGCGCTCAGATGCAAACGAAGTGCGTGCAAAAGGCGCTTGGGGCTGCAAATTTAAGCAGCGTCGATTATATAAATTTACACGGCACGGGCACGCAGGCAAACGATAAAATCGAGGCAAAGATCGTGCATTCGCTCATGCCGAGCGTTTTTGCAAGCTCCGTTAAACCTCTAATCGGCCACACGCTAGGGGCCGCAGGAGCCATTGAGAGCGCGCTTTGCGCCATGCTTTGCGCTAGGGGCGAAACCGCACTGCCGCCGCACGTATATGACGGCGTTTACGATGATGAGATAGAGGGGGTAAATTTGGTAAAATTTGGCCAAAGAGCGGTCGTAAATTCAGCTATGTCGCTGTCGTTTGCATTTGGCGGAGACAACGCGGCGATCGTGTTTGGGAGGGCGAGATGAGCCTTGGAGATTATCTCCCGCACGGCACGGCGATCATTTTTATCGACGAGGTGCTTAAATTTGAAGATGGGCGCATAAAAACCAAAAGCGTGATAAAAGAGGATAATAAATTTCTTGCAGACGGCAAATTCGCCATGCATAAAACCGTCGAGATGATGGCTCAGTCGCTGGGCATCTACGACTCAAAGATGCGCGAGCTAAAGGGGATGAAATTTGGACTGGGTTTTTTGCTGGGCAGTAGAAAATTTGAGATATTTAAGCCGTTTTTAAAGATCGGAGACGAAGTCGTCATCGAAGCTGCCTGCTCGATACAAGACGCAAGCGGTTTTGGCGTTTACGACTGCGAGCTTTACGTAAACGGCGAGCTTGGAGCGCGTGCAACGCTAAACGTGCTAAGCCCGGACGAGGAATACGTAAAAAGGATACTAGATGAGTAAAAGAGTGCTGATAACGGGCTCGAGTCGCGGCATCGGCGAAGCGGTGGCTAGGCGACTGGCGGCGGCGGGATACGAGGTCGTGCTACACGGCAAAAGCGCTAGCGAGCAATTATTAAATTTACAAAACGAGTTAAATTTGAGCGCATTAAAATTTGACGTAGCGGATACGCAGGCGGCAAGGGCGGCGATCGAAGCCGATATCGAGGCTAACGGCGCTTATTACGCCGTCGTGCTAAACGCTGGCATCACGCGCGATAATACGTTCGTAGCGATCGAGGACGAGGATTGGTTTGGCGTCGTGGATACGAATTTAAACGGCTTTTATAACGTCCTAAAGCCCGCCCTCATGCCTATGATCCGCGCTAAAAAGCCGGCTCGTATCGTCGTGATGAGCTCGGTCTCAGGCGTCGTCGGCAACCGCGGTCAGAGTAACTACGCGGCTAGCAAAGCAGGTCTCATCGGCGCGGCAAAATCCCTAGCCGCCGAGCTAGCCTCGCGAAACATCACCGTAAACTGCATAGCCCCGGGACTCATCGAGACTGATATGACGGACGGCGGTTTGCCGATGGAGGAGATCTTAAAGGCTATCCCGGCTAAAAGAGCGGGCAAGGCAGACGAGGTCGCGCCTTTGGTCGAGTTTTTGCTAAGCGAGGGCGCAGCCTACATAACTAGGCAGGTTATCGGCGTAAACGGAGGGCTTTGCTGATGCGAGTTTTTATAACCGGTATGGGTATGGTGAGCGCGTTTGGCAAGAGTTGGGACGAGATAAGGGCCAAATTTGAGCTTGGCCGAAACGCCGTGAGATATATGCGGCAGTGGGATAGATACGGGGATCTAAATACCCGCCTGGCTGCACCCATAGAGGGCTACGAGTGCCCTAGCTCGTGGGACCGCAAGCAGCTAAGAAGCCTAGGCATAGTCTCGATGTATAGCGTCGAGGCGGCGGGTCTAGCGCTAAGAGACGCAGGACTTATGCGAGGCGAAAATTTAGACGCCGCGAGCCTCGATCCTAGTGTGCAGGACGGCAGACTAGGGGTCGCGTGCGGTTCGTCTACGGGCAGCACCGAGTCGATACTAGCGATGGCAAAACTGCTAGAGCGCGGCGAAAACGAGTGCAACGCCAACACCTACATCAAGATGATGCCTCACACCACGGCGGCAAATATCGCGCTTTTTTACTCGCTAAAAGGGCGCATCATCCCGACGTCATCGGCCTGCACAAGCGGTTCGCACGCGATCGGATACGCCTACGAAAGTATCAAAAGCGGTAAGATCGACATGATGCTAGCAGGCGGCGCAGAGGAGCTGTGTCCGAGCGAGGCTTATGTGTTTGACATGCTTTATGCCACTAGCGTGAAAAATGGCTCGCCTGAAATTTCGCCAGCTCCCTTTGACGAGGGGCGCGACGGGCTAGTGCTAGGCGAGGGTGCGGGGATACTTTTGCTAGAGAGCGAAGAGAGCGCCCTAAAACGCGGAGCTAAAATTTACGCCGAGGTCGTAGGTTTTGGCTCAAACTGCGACGGCTCGCACGTCACTCGCCCGCAAAGCGAGACGATGAAAGGCGCGATGGCTTTGGCGCTAAAAGACGCAAATTTAACGCCGGAAAAGATCGGCTACGTAAATGCTCACGCTACGGCGACCAAGCAGGGCGACATAGCCGAGAGTATCGCTACAAACGAGCTTTTCGGCGGTAAAATCGCTATCAGCTCGCTAAAAAGCTACCTCGGCCATACGCTGGGGGCTTGCGGCGGTTTGGAGGCGATATTTAGCGTGATGATGATGAGAGAGAAGAGATTTTTCCCGACGATAAACTTGACCAGCGTCGATCCTAGTTGCGCGCCGCTTTTTTATCTGACCGAGCAAACGGCGATAGATACGGACTT
>CAUQOI010000112.1:0-5766 GCA_963519525.1 uncultured Campylobacter sp. | reverse complement strand
AAAGCGTGAAGCTAACGTTTATAATAGACGAGCTAGCGCGCCGCAGAGATATCAAAGTCAGCGACCAAGAGCTGATCCAAGCGGTGTATTTTGAGGCGTACCGCTCGGGCGTAGATCCGAAACAACACCTTGAAAATTATAAAAATCAAGGAATTTTACCTGCGATCAAAATGTCGATGATCGAGGAGAAGCTATTTAACGAGATGTTCGCGCTAAAGAGCGAGAAAAACGATAAAAAAGAGAAAAAGGCGGAGTAATGAGCTACTACATCCCCTACGTCATCGAGCGCACGAGCAAGGGCGAGAGAAGCTACGACATCTACTCGCGCCTGCTAAAAGACCGCATAATAATGCTTAGCGGCGAGATCGAGGACGGCATGGCGTCTGCGATCGTGGCTCAGATGCTATTTTTAGAGGCTGAAGATCCGGACAAAGACATATATCTATATATAAATAGCCCCGGCGGCGTGATAACGAGCGGATTTAGCATTTACGATACGATGAACTACATCAAGCCCGACGTCTGCACGATCTGTATAGGTCAGGCTGCGTCTATGGGCGCGTTTTTGCTTAGTTGCGGCGCGCAGGGCAAGCGTTATGCGTTGCCAAATTCGCGCATCATGATCCATCAGCCTTTAGGCGGTGCGCGCGGACAGGCGACAGATATAGAGATCCAGGCGAAGGAAATCTTGCGTATGAAAGAAATTTTAAACGCGATCCTAGCTAAAAATACGGGTCAAAAACTAGCTAAAATCCAAAAAGATACCGACAGAGACTTTTTCATGAGCTCTGCTGAAGCCAAAGAGTATGGGCTTATAGATAAAGTTTTGGAGAAAAGCTTTAAGTAAAGAGTAGAATTTGATAAAGTTAGACAACAAAAAAAGCGATACCGTAGTAGTAAAAAAAGAGGATGAAAAGGCCGTAGAAAGCGAATTAAACATCTACGGTTTTTCCGAGGCGATCATTAAAGAACTAAGCGAGGAAAACATCCCCTCGATACCGAAAAACTACACCGTTTTTTTTGAAAAGATGCTCGAAAAGCAACCCGATGATTTTAAGAAAAAAGTCGGCGAGATCATAAAGATCGAAGAAGAGATCAGCAGACTCGAAGACGATAGAAAAATAAATATCGAGCGCGAGGTAAAAAATAGCTTCATGCAGATAAAAAGCATGTTGCAAGCCGTAGGACTCATTTATAAGAATTTGACTATCCTAAGAACCATAATAAAAAAACGCTCGAGCATCTTAGAGCCAAATATCAGCCTGCTAACCGTGCAAAATATGTTTAACGAATTTAACGAAGACCTAAATAAGCTAAATTCGCTGATGGGTAAGCATATAGAAGTGATAAAAACTAGCTACGAAGAGGTCAGTAGGGTCTTTAAGGTCGTAGAGGAGCAGTCTATCTACGATCCTAAATTTGACATCTACAACAGGAAATTTTTCCTAAAAACGCTCGAAACCGAAGTCGGATATATCAAAAAATACGGCTACGAATCATCTATCCTACTCATAAAGACAAAAGATGAAAGTCTAAAAGATATCGGCTCAAAAAGTAGATTGGCGCTGCTAAAAAATATTTCTAGAATGCTGCTACGCACATCAAAACGCAGCGATATCTTGGCGCACTACGGCGACGGGTGCTTTGCTATGCTAATGAGGCACACCGATATGGTCGGCGCGCAAAAGGCCTGCGAGCGTATTACCGAGATGTTTTACGAGACATCGTTTATACTAAAGGGCGAGAAATTCGAGTTTGATATGGAGGTCGTTGCCTGCAACCTAAGAACCGATAAAACTGTCGCCGAGCTACTATCTGCGGCTCTCGATACTCTCGTAAAAACCGGCAGAGACGGTAAGCGCTACGAGATTTTAGACGAGAAAGCGGCTAAATGATACTAGAAATCCTAACCTACCCGAACAAAAAACTCTTCGTCAAATCGCTTGAAGTTAAAGTTTTTGACGACGAGTTGCATAAATTTTTAGACGATATGTATGAGACCATGATCGCTAAAAACGGTATCGGACTAGCCGCCATCCAGACGGGCGAGGCTAAGCGAATTTTGATCATAAATTTAGTAGACGAAGAGGGTAAAGAACAGCGCAAAGAGGATCTGCTAGAAATCATAAATCCCAAAATTTTACGCAAAGAGGGCGAGATAATCTACCAAGAAGGCTGCCTTAGCGTGCCCGGATACTACGAGGACGTAAAAAGAGCCGAGTTTATAACGCTAGAGTATCAAGACCGCTTTGGACAGCGCCGAGAGCTCGAGGCCGACGGACTTTTGTCGGTTGCGATCCAGCACGAGATGGACCACCTAGACGGACACCTTTTTATCGAGCGCATCGGCTACAACAAACGCAAAAAATTCGACAAAGAGTATAAAAAGCAAAAAAACGCATGAAATCCCTAAAATGCGCCACCTATAATGACGAATTGCGGCTTGTGGACGTCGAGTCCAGTTTTAACCGCGGTTTGCCCGCACTTAATATCGTAGGCCTTGCGAGCGCCTCGATCAAAGAGAGCGCCGAACGCGTAAAATCAGCGCTTTTATCGTTAAATTTTTCTTTTCCAGCGCAAAAAATCATCATAAATTTATCCCCGTCCGATATGCCAAAATCAGGTAGCCACTTCGACCTACCCATCGCGCTTTTAATCGCCTTGCAAAAAGAGCGCGACTTCGAGCCGATTTTCGTATTTGGCGAACTGGGGCTTGACGGCGGCGTCAAAAGCACGGCTAGCCTTTTTTCTATCTTGCTTTTTTTGAGCGCGAAAGCGCCGGGTTCTCGCGTGCTGATCCCGCAAGAGATAGCGCAAAAAGCGGGCGCGATACCGAATTTAGAAATTTACGCCGTTTCAAATTTAGCCGAGGCGATCAAATTTTTCCTCGAGCCCGAATTTACCGCCTCGCGCAGAGTAGGCAGCGTTCATCCGCTTTTTTCAAATTTGATCAAAATCGGCGAAAAAAGCTTCGTAAAAAATCAAAATTTCGAGTTAAATTTTAGCGACGTCAAAGGCCAAAGTAGGGCAAAAAGAGCTTGCTTGGTGGCTGCTTGCGGTATGCACAACGTTATCTTTGAGGGCAGCCCCGGATGCGGCAAGAGCATGAGCGCCAAGCGCCTGCGCTACATTTTGCCGCCGCAAAGCTTGGATGAGA
The DNA here is from genome assembly GCA_963519525.1 of uncultured Campylobacter sp. Lineage (GTDB taxonomy): Bacteria > Campylobacterota > Campylobacteria > Campylobacterales > Campylobacteraceae > Campylobacter_A. The sequence goes on along the minus strand of CAUQOI010000112.1, from coordinate 2,609 downwards.
TTTTGCTTAGCTGCGCTTATAGCTCGCTAAATCAGCAGGAGAGCGAATTTTCAGCCCTGCGAGCCTTTCGTTCGCCTCATCACACAAGTACGCGTAGCTCGATATTTGGCGGGGGATCGAGCTCGGCTAGGATCGGCGAGGTCGGGCTAGCTAACGGCGGAATTTTATTTTTTGACGAGCTTCCGCACTTTGCGCCGCAAATTTTAGAGAGCCTGCGCGAGCCGCTCGAGGACTACAAAATCAACATATCGCGCGTAAATTCAAAAATCACGTATGAGACTAAATTTATGTTCGTAGCCGCGATGAATCCTTGCCCTTGCGGCAATCTCTTCTCTAAAAATCTAGAGTGCAAATGCTCGGAGCTTGAGATCAAGCGCTATAAATCGCGCATCTCGGCGCCCGTGCTAGACCGCATCGACCTTCACGTACAGATGGACGAGGTGAGCGCCGATGATAAAAGCGACGTCACGAGCGAATCGATGCAAGATACCGTGCTGCGGGTCTTTGAGACGCAAATCTCGCGCGCGCAAAGCGAGCTAAACGGCAAGCTTAGCGACGAAGAGATCGCTAAATTTTGCGTTTGCGACCACGAGGCGAGCGGGGCGCTAGATCACGCGACGCAGAGATTTTCGCTCAGTCGCCGCGCTATAAACAAAACTCTAAAAGTCGCCCGCACGGTCGCTGATATCGAGGGCTCGCGTATCATTAAAAAGCCGCACATTTTAGAGGCTTTGAGTTACCGAGTGAAGCAGGAGGGTGCATGAAAAAGCTATTTTGGGATACGGCGGAGCTTGACGCTAGAGCCGTGAGCGAGTTTGGGCTTAGCACCGAAGTGCTGATGCAAAACGCCGCTAACGCGTTAGCTAACGCAGTACGAAGTAAATTCAAAAAATCATCGACCAAACGCTGTAAAATTTTAGGCATAATCGGTAGCGGAAATAACGGCGCAGACGTGCTCGCCGCGCTTAGGCTTTTGGGCGGCAAATTTGATTGTTTCGCGTTTTTAGCGAGCGACAAACAAAACGAAATCTCAAAAACCGAGCTAACCAGAGCGCTAAAATGCGGCGTAAATTTGATCTCAAATTTGACGGAAGGCAGCGAATTTGACTGCATCATCGATGGGATTTTCGGAACCGGACTTAGCCGTGAGTTAGACGAGCGGACGATAAATTTGATAAATCTACTAAACGAAAAACCCGCCTACAAACTCGCTTGCGACATCCCGAGCGGTCTTGATAAAAACGGCGTGCCGCAAGGCGCTGTCTTTAGAGCCGATACGACCGTGACCATGGGCGCGTTAAAGCTAGCGCTTTATAACGACTTTGCAAAGGATTTCGTAGGGCGCGTAAAGGTCGCAAATTTGGGCCTTCCACGCGAGCTTTACGAGACGGGGACGAGCTTTTATAAGCTTGGAAAAAGCGATTTAAATTTGCCGTTTCGTGCTAAGCAAAACTCTAACAAGGGCGACTTTGGGCATGTGTTTGTCATTAGCGGCGAAAAGGGCGGAGCGGCGCGTATAGCGGGACTTGCCGCGCTAACTATCGGCGCTGGGCTTGTTAGCGTCGTGGGCGAAAATTTAAACATTGAGCCCGTTTTGATGCAAAGCGCGCGCATAACGCCAAAAATGCGAGTAGGAGCCGTCGGCATGGGGCTTGGCGAGCTTGATGAGGCGCAAAAAGACGAGCTTTTTAGCGAGCTAAAAACAAAAGACGCGCTCGTTATCGACGCTGATCTTTGCTACGAGCCGCGCACGCTTGAGCTTTTAAATAGCAAAAACGTCGTGATAACGCCGCATCCAAAGGAGTTTGCGAGCTTACTAGAGCTTGCTGATTTGGGTAAATTTGACGCTAGCGCAGTACAAAAAAATCGCTTCAAACTCGCTCAAGTTTTTAGCCGAAATTTTAAATGCGTGCTTGTGTTAAAGGGCGCAAATACGCTAATCGCGCAAGGCGGCGAGCTCTATGTCATGACGCACGGCAGCGCCGCGCTCGCAAAAGGCGGTAGCGGAGACGCCCTAAGCGGTATCGTCGCGGGACTGCTCGCGCAGGGTTACGACTCGCTAAACGCCGCGATCTCGGGCACGCTAGCTCACGCTCTAGCCGCTCGCGAAATCAAAATCAACGACTACGCGCTCACGGCCGCGGACGTCATCAAAGGACTCAAATGCTTACGAAAAAAATAGCGGTTTTATTTAGCGGCGGCGGCTCGAATTTGGAGGCGATTTTAGAGAGGTTGCACGGCAAAGTTTTTGGCGAAACCAGGATTGAAGTCGCGCTAACGCTAACAAATAAAGCTAACGCAGGCGGCATAGCAAAGGCTGCAAAATACGGCCTGCAAAGCGTCGTTACCGAGCACGTTAATTTTGCCTCTAGAGAGGAATTTGATGCCGCGGTCGTAGCGCAGATAAAGCGCGCTAACGTCGATCTAACGGTGCTTGCAGGCTTTATGCGCATTCTTACGCCCGTTTTTACGAGGCAGATTCGCGCGATAAATTTGCACCCGTCGCTACTGCCGCTTTTTAAGGGCGCGCACGCGATAAAAGAGAGCTTTGATAGCGATATGAAGGTGGGCGGCGTGAGCGTGCACTGGGTCAGCGAGGAGCTAGACGG
>CAUQOI010000111.1:0-5829 GCA_963519525.1 uncultured Campylobacter sp. | reverse complement strand
CGCCTCCGCACGGCGGTATCGCGATCGGCTTTGACAGGCTAAATATGCTAGTAAATAAAACCAGCTCAATCCGCGACGTCATCGCCTTCCCTAAAACCCAGCGCGCTCAGTGCCCGTTAACGAAGGCGCCTAGCGAAGCTAGCGGCGAGCAGTTGAGGGAGTTGGGGTTAAGGCTGCGAGAAAAAGAAAAATAAACTTGAAAGCGTCGTCTCGCCGCGCTATACGTCGTTGGTTTTAAAATTTGGCGCTCCGCAGGCTATACGCCTAGCACACGCTTAAATTTTAAAACCGCCTAGTCTAGCTTGGAGATACTTCCGCTTTAAAATTTATAGTAAAAATGCAGGCGAAGTATTTTTCGCTTAGACGAGGCGGATTTTAATTTTTAAGCATAGATAGAACATATAGTTCATCGAGCTTAAAAATTAAAATCGAGCGAAGTATAAGCAGAAAAAGACAAGCCGTTTTAAAGGAAATTTTATGAAAAAACTATTTTTAATCATCGGCGCTCCAGGCTCCGGCAAAACCACCGACGCATCGCTAATCGCGCAAGAAGATGCTAAATTTGCGCACTTCTCGACCGGCGATCTACTCCGAGCAGAGGTTGCTAGCGGCTCAGAGCTTGGCAAACTAATCGACGGCTTTATCTCAAAGGGCAATCTAGTCCCGCTTGACGTCGTCGTAAACGCGATCATCTCGGCGATCAAAAGCTCGGACAAATCAAACGTCATCATCGACGGCTATCCGCGCAGCGTCGAGCAGATGACCGAGCTAGACAAGGTGTTAGCCGCGCAGAACGAGATCGCGTTAAAAGGCGTGATCGAAGTGGACGTTAGCGAAGCCGTCGCACGCGAGAGAGTACTCGGACGAGCACGCGGAGCCGACGACAACAACGAGGTTTTCAACAACCGCATGAAGGTTTATCTAGAGCCGATCGAGGCGATACGTAAATTTTACAAAGAAAAAGGCCTGCTCTACGTCGTAAACGGCGAGCGCGCGATCGAGCCTATCGTAGCCGACGTCAAGGCTCTCGTAAACATCCTATAAAAATTATTTAGAGCCTCAAGCTAGGCTCTAAATTTAAGCTTTCCATAAATCCAAATTAACAAAAAATTCACGAAATATCATTAAAATCCGCCCTATGATTTCACGAAAATCACATCAAATTTAAAAGGATGCGTAATGTTTAAAAAAATAGTTTTATCAGCGGCTCTTGCAAGCGCTATGTTTGCGGCGGGCGGATTTACGGGTGCAAGCTCAAATGCGCAAGGCGCGACAAATCAAGGCGGCTTCGTCGGCAAAGGTGCCTTGAGCGCAAGCACGGTAAAACAAGCCCTAGCGCTACCGGATGACGCTCACGTCGTGCTTGAGGGCAAGATCGTCTCCGAGTTTCGCCCTGAGCACTACCAGTTCGTCGATAAAAACGGCGACACGATCGAAGTCGAGATCGATCACAAAGACTGGAGAGGCGTGACCGTCGACGAAAACACGCCCGTGCGCATCTACGGCGAGGTCGATAAGGACTTTATGAAAACCTCTATCGACGTAAAAACTATCGAAATAATCAAATAATTTTAGGGCGGTTCGCCGCCTTAAAATTCCTCTAATTTTAAGTTTTCCAACTCCACCTTGCCGATAAGCGAATTTTGCGCTCTAGCTTCAAATTTGCCGCCGTAAGCCCGCCAAATTTTAGCTCACAAAAGTTCTCGTTTTACTCCAAATTTAGCCGAGATTTTATATAATCCATTACTTAAATTTCAAGGCAATTATCTCAAAATGTTTTGGCGAGATAGGGGCTTTACAAAGGATTAAAATGGACGTTTCAAAAATCAAAGCAGGCTCAAACCCGGACAAAATCAACGCCGTGATCGAGATCCCGTACGGCTCGAACATCAAATACGAAATCGACAAAGATAGCGGCGCGGTCGTAGTCGATCGCGTGCTCTACTCGGCGATGTTCTACCCAGCAAACTACGGCTTCGTACCAAACACACTCGCAGCAGACGGCGATCCTGCCGATATCTTGGTTTTAAACGAATATCCGCTACAAGCAGGCAGCGTGATCCCGTGCCGCCTAATCGGCGTGCTCGTGATGGAGGACGAAGCGGGTATGGACGAGAAGCTACTAGCCGTACCGGTAACCAAGATCGACCCGAGATTTGACGGGATCAAGAGCTACAAAGACCTGCCTGAGCCCACTTTAAATAAGATCAAAAACTTCTTTGAAACTTATAAAATTTTAGAGCCTAACAAATGGGTTAAGGTTAAAGAATTTAAAGACGCCGATACCGCGAAAGAGATCCTAGACGCGGCAATCAAAAACTACAAATAAGCCGCTCCCCCGGCTTGCTTGGCCGCCGTTTCGTTAAACCCAAACAAGCGGCGGCCGAGTTTAAACTCGCGAAAAAATCAAAAGGATAAAAATGGATATATTAAAGCTACTTTTGGGCAACTCCAGCGGTATGATAGACGCGATGTCGCAAAAAAGCGGACTGGCGGCAAACGACGTAGAGGCCGTAGTTTCTAAGATTGCGCCGATTTTCATGCAAAGAGCGAACGAAAATTTTAAATCAGACGCGGATTCGTCGAATTTCCTAGAGATGATCCGCCGCTCAAACCTCGACGAGATGACTGACGCCCCACAAAACATCAGCGTCGGCTAGGGTAACGAGCTGCTTGGCGTACTAACAGGCTCAAAAGAAAACAGCAGGGCTCTAGCTAGCGACGTGGGATCGCAGCTGGGCATCAGGGCGGACTCTATCAAAGCCTTGCTACCGATGATCGCGCCGATGATCGCAGGCATGCTAAACAATCAGCTAAAAGCCTCAAATTTACAAGGCTCTACAGACAGCGGATCCATGATGTCGATGCTCACGCAGTTTTTGGATCAGAACAAAGACGGCTCGATCGTGGACGATATTTTTAGGATCGCAGGCAACTTTTTCGGTAAAAAATAGGCGAATCTCGCCTATTTTAGCCGTTGGAAATTTTTGCGTTCTACTAAATTTACGGCTTTTTATAGCTCGCCAAAAACCGCTTTTCTTGCGTTGTCGCTTTTGTGCAACAGCCCCTTCCGCTTTTGATGAATCTTGCCTTACTTTTGCCTGCAATCAATAAAACCAAATATCGTACTCTTATTCCAAATTTGACAAATTTGGTTTATGAACATAAAGCGGCATCGCACAAATAAAATTTTAAGAGATTTGAGATTGCGCTTACTTCAGCCCTTTTTTAAGTTTCCTAACGAGAAATCTCGCCAAATGCAGCTCGTCAAAAAGCGATTTTTCGATGCAAAGCGGACGGTCGAAAATGAGATCGCAGATAAGCTCGGCGCCAAGCACGGCCGTACAAAGCCCGCGCGAGCCGTGAGCGGTGCTTACGTAAATGTTTGGCACGTATTTTGGGTGCGGATTGGGCTTACCTTTCGTCCAAAGCAGCGATTTGTAACTGTCTTTGTAAAAATCCTCGTCGTAAAGTCGCCCGATAAGCGCAAAGCGGTCGCCGCTATAGCTGCGGTAGCCGACTTTTGAACCGATTATTCGGATGTTTTGCGGTATTTTAGCCGCGATGTTTGAGCTGTTTTCAGGCGCGGTCAAATTTGCATCTTGCGCCTGTGCCGAGTCTCCAGCGGTTTTGGCGCGCAAATCCGTATTTTTACTCAAATTTATATCGTAATTTAAAGTTTCAGCGGCGCCGTCCGGGTCGGTAGTCAAATTTAAATCCTGCCCGTCTAAATTTAGCCGCTCGTTTTTGGCAAATTTACCGTCCAAAAACTCGGCGACGTCGGCTAAATTTTTCTCGTCGTCGCTAGAGCGCGGCTCGTCCAAAAAAAGATTTCTATCGTATGTCGCGCCGATCACCTGTACGCCATCTACAGGCGGGCAAACGTAGCCTTTTGCGCTAAAAGGCGCAGAGGTCCAGACAGCGGGCGCGATATGCGTAACCTGGCCACGAACGGAGCTAAGCCTGATGTCGTAGTCTGCAAAGAGCTCCATACTCTCGCTACCGATAGCAAGCACGAGCACGTCGGCGTCAATGCTTCGTCCATCCTTAAAGTGCGCCCTAACCGCGCCGCTCTCAAGCGTCTCAAAGCCCGTTAATTCGCAGTTTAAAAGCGTTTTTATGCCTGCGCTTGCAGCCTTGCATATCTTTCTAGGGCGAGCTTTTGCGCCGCTAAATATAAACGCGCTAGCGTAGGGCTCGCTATCAAATTTTAGCTCAAAAACGCCGTTGTCCGCATCAAATTCGCGCCACTCATAAAAGCGCTCCAGCGTCTTTTGCTCGTACGCGTAGTCCGTCGCGCCGCAAAACTCTATCTCATCAGCGCCGAGATTTTGGCCGTAAAAGCGCGCCGCCTGCAAAAACGCGTTCATGTGCATGCGGCCTAAATTTACGGTCGGCTTCGTGATAAGCGGCATCAAAATCCCGCAGTGATTCCCAGAGCCGTTTAGCGCAATGTCGCCACGCTTTTCGGCGATCGCGACGTCTAGGCCGCGCTCGCGCAACTTAAACGCGCAAACGCAGCCCGCCACTCCGCCGCCGATAACTAACGCCGTCCTTGGAGTGATCGTGGCAGCGGGGTCAAATCTACTAAACCAAATCTCGCTTTCAGCTTTCCGCTCGCCCGCAAATTTAGCCCGCAGCATCTCGCGCTTTTTGCCGTAGCCTTTTAGCAAATTTACCTCAAAGCCGCTATTTTGCAAGGCTCTTTTTAGCGCGCCCGAGGCCGAATACGTGCAAACAGCGGCGCCGGGAGCGCATAAATTTGCGATTTTACCGCAAACCAGCTCGCTCCACATAGCTTCGTTTTTAGCAGGAGCAAAACCGTCCATAAAAACAGCATCCGCGATAAAGCTAAGTTCGTCCAAAACCTCGTCCACGTCGCCAAAGCACAAAGTAAGCGTGACGTTTGGGGTCAAATTTAGCCTGTGAAATCCGCAAACAAGCGGCGGATAGGCATCCAAAAGCTTGCCAGAAACATCCGCAAGCTCGCTAAAATTCACGTAAATTTTAGCTAGATCGTCTCTAGTGATAGGCGTTTTTTCGATACTTACGAAATTTAAAAATTTATCCGAGTTTTTAAATCTTTTAAAAGCGCAGAGGAAATTTAACCCCGCGCCAAATCCCGTCTCGAGCACGTTAAATTCGCTTTTTTTGTCCCAAATTTCATCAAAAACGGAGTTAAAAACGTACTCGCTCTGGCCTATGGGATCATCTGCATTAAAATAAATGTCGTCAAATTCGGGACTAAATGGAATGCCGTCTTTAAAAACGACTCGCGCACTTTTCATTGCTGATTTGAAAAATAGACGTCAATGCCGTCTGCAAGCCCCTTGGCTAGGGCATCTTGGTATTTTGAGTTATTTATGAGGTCGCCCTCGCTAGGATGAGTGATGTAGCCGACCTCAAGCAGCACCGCAGGCATCAGCGCGCCTACCAGCACCCAAAAAGGCGCCTCGCGAACGCCGCCGTCGGATGCCTTTGAGCTCACCGACTTGGCTCGCGCTAAAACTTCGCGCTGAACGTCGATGGCGAGCTTGTTTGAAGCGATGATCTTTTCGCGATTTAAGAAATTTAAAAAAGTCTGCTTGGAGAAAAAATTCATCTCCTCGATGTCGGATTTGTTTTCCAGCGCAGCGGCATTTTTGCTGCGCTCGGAACGAGCCGGCGAGAGGAAAAACGTCTCGATACCGCGCATAGTCGCCGCCTTAGACTTGTTTGGCGCGGCGTTTGCGTGGATGGAGATAAAGAGGTCTGCGGCCTTGTCGTTGGCGTATTTCGTGCGGTCGCGAAGGTTGATAAATTTATCCTTGCTACGCGTGTAATAAACCT
>CAUQOI010000110.1:0-5934 GCA_963519525.1 uncultured Campylobacter sp. | reverse complement strand
GATCACTGCGCCCGTCTTTGACACGCTCCTACAGTGGCAGGTCTTGCCAGCACGCTAGGAAACGGAACGATGACTAATGATTTGGTCGAATTTGCGACTGACACGGACGTATTTTTACTGATCGGCACCAACACGAGCGAGTGCCACCCGATCATCGCTATGCAGATGCAGCGCGGCCTTCAGCGCGGCGCAAAGATGATCGTCGTAGATCCAAAGCGCACCGATATGGCCAAAAAAGCCGATATTTTCTTGCAAATCCCGATCGGAGCAAATATCAAAACGCTAAATACGATGATGCACGTCATAATCGCCGAAAATTTGCAAGATAGCGAGTTTATCGAGAAGTACTCCGAGGGATTTGAATATCTAAAAGAAGCGGTTAAGGACTTTACGCCTGAGCGTTTCGAGCGCGAAACCGGTATAAAAAAAGAGCTCATCATAGAGGCAGCTAGAATGTATGCTAAAGCAGGCGCGGCGGCGATTTGCTACACGATGGGTATCACGCAGTTTAGCGACGGCACGTCAAACGTCTTTTCGCTATCAAATTTAGCCGTTTTAACCGGAAATTTGGGCAAAAAGGGTGCGGGCGTAAATCCTCTGCGCGGTCAAAACAACGTCCAAGGCGCATGCGACATGGGCGCGCTGCCTAACGTCATCCCGGCAGGCGCGGTAAATAGCCCTTACGCGCAGGAGCAAGCACGCAAAGTATGGCACTTTGAGCTAAATCCGGTTCCGGGCTTTAAGCTAACGCAAGCACCCGATAAAATGGATAGCGGCGAGCTAAAAGTCCTCTACGTCTACGGCGAAAACCCCGTAATGAGCGATCCTTGGACCGAGCACTTCGTCCACGCCGTGCACCATCTAGACTGCTTTATCGTGCAGGATCTTTTCTTTACCGAGAGCGCGCATAAGGCCGATGTGGTGCTACCTGCCGCGGGCTGGGGCGAAAAGGACGGAACGTTTATAAACACCTCTCGCCGCGTCCAACGCACGCGCAAGGCTAGCGAACCCGTTAGCGGCGTGGAGCCCGACTGGAAGGTCGTTTGCAACATCGCAAACCGTATGGGACTAGAGGGCTTTGACTTTGCGAGCCCTGAGCAAATTTGGAACGAGCTAAGGGAGCTTATGCCTAAATTTTTCGGCGGTATCAGCTACTATAGGCTAGGCAAGCTAGGCGGTATCAGCTGGCCGTGCCCCGACGAGGAGCATCCGGGTACGCCGGTGCTTTACTCCGATCACAAGTCCATGCTGCCTGGCGGTAAATTCCGCTTCGCGCCGGTACTTTACGTAGACGATAAAGAGGAGCGCGCAAAGGCTGAGGCCGAATTTAGAGCCAAGATGAATATCCCGGAGGGCTACCCAGTCGGTAGCGGCGCGCTTAGCGAAGTGCCAGACGAGGTATATCCATGCCTATTTACGACCGGACGCAAGGTCTATCACTACCACACGGGCACGATGACTAGAGAGTGTCCGGCTCTTGAATACGGCGCAGGCGTCGAGGGCGCGCTCATCGAGGTGAGCCCCGATATCGCTCGCGAGAGGGAGCTAGAGGAGGGCTGCTACGCACTCGTACAAAACAAACGCGGTCAGATCGCCGCCAAACTGCGCGTAAATCCGGATCTAAAAGAAGGCACGATATTTACGACCTTCCACTACAGCGAGGCCGACGGTAACGAGCTAGCAAACGCGGGCGATCCAGATCCGCTCTCGGGCATCACGCCGCTAAAGATGACGATAGCAAATATCAGGCGTCTAAGCGAAGAGGAATTTATCAAATTTAGAGAGCAAAACGAGATGTCGATGCACTCAGCAAATCCGTACTTATCGCCTGTTAGAGCGTAAATTTAGGGCGGGAGACCGCCCTTTTCTACTTAAATTTTACCTACTTTTTGATTTCAAATTTACATGTACCACAAATTTAACACTCAAATTTAATAAACCGTTCGCGCAAAATTTGATTAAATTTAAAAAGCCGAACTTGGACAAATTTGATAAGTTTTAAAACCGAGTCGAGTAGAATTTAAATTTGAGTCAAATTTGACGCAGCCAAACCGCGTCAAATTTGATGAGATTAATTGCCCCGCCAAAGCGAGCGGAGCGGATAAATTTAGAAGCTGTATTTTAGCCTGTCGCCCGCGTAATAAGCAAGCTTCCAGGTCGGAGTTTGTTTTAGGTCTTTAAAGCCGTAGCCGCGAGCCTTGACTCTGTCGCCGTAGATCTTCTCTATCATCGCCGATTCGCCTACTAGCAGAGCCTTTGTCGAGCACATCGCCGCACAAACCGGCACCTTTCCTTCGGAAATTCTATCCTGTCCGTACTCTTCACGCTCGGCTTCGCTATTTGTCGGTAGCGGACCGCCTGCGCACATCGTGCACTTATCCATCGAACCTTTGGCGCCAAACACTCCCTCGCGCGGGAACTGAGGCGCACCGAACGGACACGCGTATAGGCAGTAGCCGCAGCCGATACAGATATCTTTGTCGTGTAGCACGACGCCGTCTGCTCTGATATAAAAGCAATCAACCGGGCAAACCAGCGAGCATGGAGCGTCCTCGCAGTGCATGCAAGCTATCGAGGTTGATATTTCCTTACCGGGCACACCCTCGTTTAGCGTGATGACGCGGCGGCGGCGGATACCAAGAGGCAACTCGTGAGCCTCGTCGCAAGCCACCGCGCAGCCGTTACAGTCGATACATCTATCGTCGTCGCAGTAAAATTTAAGTCTATTGTTATCGTTAAATTCGCTCATTTTACGCCTTTTCTATGCGGCATAGACCGCTTTTGGTTTCGGGAATCTGAGTGTTTATATCATATCCGTAGTTAGTGACGGTATTTGCGCTCTCGCCTACCGCATAAGGCTTGGTGCCTTCCGGGAAATTACCCGTCATATCAACGCCTTGCATATAACCCGCATAATGAAACGGCATAAAGATGGTGTCGGGTTTAACGGACGGTACTACTCTGGCGCGCACCTTAACCTTAGTACCTTCAGGCGAATGAACCCAGATGAAATCCCAGTTTTTAATGCCGTGTTTAGCCGCAAGTTCAGGGTGGATATCTGCAAACATCTCAGGCGTCAAGCGGCTTAGATACATACTAGCTCTCGTCTCCATGCCCGCGCCGCTAAAATTTACGAGGCGAGCCGTCGTGAGGATAATAGGAAATTCTTTTGAGTAGTCCTTTGCTAGCTGGACGGATTTAAATTTTGTATCGACGCGGTTTTGAAGTTTCTTATCCTCAAAGCTCGGATACTTCTGCGCTAGATCAAATCTAGGCGTATGAAGCGGCTCTCTGTGAAGAGGAATTTGATCCGCAAAAGTCCAAACGATAGTCCTAGCTCGCGCGTTGCCGTACGGAGCGATATTTTTCTCCATGCATTTTTTAGCTATGATATTACTATCGTCATGTATCCAGCTGCCGCCTATTTTGGCCTTTTCATCCTCGGTTAGCGTGATGCCTAGCACTTTTTCGATGTTATCTTTTTTGATCTCAGGATATCCGCCCTTAACGAACGAATCTACGGGCGCGCTACCGTCTGCGGCTAATTGGCTAACTCCGTTATGCTCTAAGCCGAAGCGGTTTCTAAAACCCATACCGCCTTGTCTAACGGATTTGTTTATGTCGTAGAGTATCGGGCTGCCCGGATGATCCTCCGTCCAGCACGGCCACGGCAGACCGTAGTACTCGCCTTCGACTACGGTGCCCGGTTTTCCTAGACTCGTTTTTTCGTCAAATTTATCCCAGTTTTCTTGGTGCTTTTTGAGTCTCTCCGGAGTCCAACCCGTCATGCCGATAGTTTTAATTATATTTGCGATCTCGCGCGTAGCGACTTCAGGCCACTCGATCTTGCCTTCAGCGTCCCTGATCGTACGCGTTAGCTCGTCATAGTAGCCTAGTCTTTTGGCAAGCTCAAATAAAATTTCGTGATCGGGCATACTTTCAAACAAAGGCTCCACGACCTGACTTCTCCACTGGCCGCTACGGTTCGTCGCTACGACCGTGCCGCTAGTTTCAAACTGCGTCGCCGCAGGCAGTATATAGACGTCGTCTTTTTTGTCCGTAATCACGCCGGCATCGTTTACGAAAGGATCTACTAGCACTAAAAGCTCAAGCGCATCTAGGCCTTCTTTTACTTTTACTTGTTGTGCTGTAGAGGTGATACCGTTGCCTATTACTACTAAGGCTTTTATACTGTCGCCGGCATTATCTACTGCTTCGTTGCCGTTTTTACCGTCAAGCACGCCCGCCCACCATTTTGATAGCGTAAATCCGGGTTTAAACATCATTTCAGGCTTAACGAAATTCTTTTGGAGCCATTCAAAATCGACCTTCCACATCTTAGCGAAGTATTTCCAGTTGGCCTCGTTTTTTGGATAGTATCCGGGTAACTCGGTCGGCAAATTCGCCATATCCGTCGCACCTTGGACGTTGTCGTGGCCGCGAAGGATGTTACAGCCGCCGCCGCTAACGCCCATATTTCCTAGCACTAGTTGTAGGATCGGAGCGATACGAGTGTTTGAGCTGCCTATGGTGTGTTGAGTTAGACCCATCGCCCAAACGACCGATCCCGGGCGATTTTTGGCGTAAACTTCGGTTATCTCAAGAAGCGTCTCTTTTTTGATCCCGCAAACATCGGCTACGACTTCGGGCGTCCATTTGGCAGCCTCTTCGCGGATCAGATCCATACCGTAGACGCGGTCGTTTATAAATTCCTTATCTTCCCAGCCGTTTTCAAAGATGATATTCATCATGCCATACATAAAAGGTATATCCGTGCCGGTGCGAATTTGAGCAAAATAATCAGCCTTAGCCGCAGTTCTCGTGTATCTTGGATCGACCACGATTAGCTTTGCGCCGTTATTTTCCTTCGCTTTTAGAAAATGTCTAAATCCTACCGGATGGTTTACTGCCGGATTTGCGCCCACTATAAAGATAGACTTCGCGTTTTGGATATCTCCAAGATGATTGGTCATAGCTCCGTAACCCCAAGTATTCGCCACACCGGCGACTGTAGAGCTGTGTCAAAGACGGGCTTGGTGATCTAGGTTATTAGTCCCGAACATCGCTACGAATTTGCTTATATAATAGCTTTGTTCGTTGCAATCTTTTGCAGAGCCTAGAAACATCACTTGTTCAGGGTTTTTCTCGCGATACGCTTTTAGTTTGGCGCCGATTTCATCAAGAGCCTCTTTGTAGCTGATGCGTTTCCATTTGCCGCCTACTTTTTTCATCGGGTATTTTACGCGGCAGTGAGAGCGCACCATATCGATGACGTCGCTACCCTTACAGCAGTGGCCGCCAGCGCTTACCGGGTGATCTTGGGCTACTTCTTGGCGTACCCAAACGCCGTTTTCTACCTCGGCGCGCACTCCGCATCCAACGGAGCAAACCGTACAAACGGTTTTTACGATTTTAGAGTTTGGAAACGGATTTGCCATTTCTTCTTTTGTGGCGCTTCTAGTTACGCCGCTAGCAGCCAGCCCGCTCATGCCGCCCGCTACGCCTGCTAGCGCGGCCATTTTTAAAAACGATCTTCGCCCGACTGCGTTTGAGTGGGGCATAAGACGTAAATTTGCCTCAGACATATTCATCCTTTCTTAAATTTTATTTATTTCGCTTGTTCGTAGTATAGATCCCAGTTTTTGCTTCTTTTATAAAGCACTTCGGTCTTTTTGCTTTTACCGTATTTTAGGTTTGACGCCGCTGCCGTTGCTACTCCGGCCGTAGCCGCTGCCGCGCCGACTAGCCCCGCCTTTTTTAAAAATTCTCGCCTATTTTTTTGCATTTTCTTCCTCCATAGCTTTTATCTTTCTCACTCGGTTTTTTTGTCTTCTTATGGCCTCAGATCTTGAAACTCCATCCAAAGTCTTTTTGTTTTTGCCTTGATTTATAGGACGCGGCGCGCTTAAAACTACGCGCTCAAACTCTATAAAT
>CAUQOI010000109.1:0-5955 GCA_963519525.1 uncultured Campylobacter sp. | reverse complement strand
TCGATGTAGTTTTTGAGTTTTCTACCGACTTTTGGGTGTTTTAGTTTTTTGATAGCAGAACTTTCGATCTGGCGGACGCGCTCGCGGGTTACGTTTAGCTCCTTACCGATCTCTTCTAGCGTGCGGTCGCTCTCGTCGTCGAGCAGGCCAAATCTCATCCTGATGACGGCTTTTTCGCGCTCGTTTAGCTGGTCTAGGACCTCGTCTATCTGCTCTTTTAGATCATTTTTTAGGATGTGATCCATCGGGCTTAGCGAATTTCTATCCTCGACGAAATCCCCGAATTTGCCGTCCTCTTCGTTGCCGATAGGGGCTTCTAGGCTGATAGGCTCTTTCGTGATTTTGATGACTTGTTTTACTTTGTCTATGCTTAGTCCGACTTCTTGCGCTATGACGCTCACATCAGGCTCTTTGCCCTCTTCTTGGAGGTATTTGCGGTTGATTTTGTTGATACGGTTTATCGTTTCTATCATATGGATAGGGATACGTATCGTACGGGCTTGGTCGGCGATAGCACGGCTGATAGCTTGACGTATCCACCACGTCGCATAGGTCGAAAATTTATAACCTTTTTTATACTCAAATTTATCAACCGCTTTCATTAGACCGATGTTGCCCTCTTGGATAAGATCCAAAAACGGCAAGCCGCGGTTTGTGTAGCGCTTGGCGATACTCACGACTAGGCGTAAATTTGACTTTGCCATCCTAGCTTTTGCTTCGTCGGATATCTTTTTACCGCGTTTGATTTGCTCTAAGATTTCTTTTAAAAGTATCGGATCGAGATTAAAACCGCTCTTGCTTGCCTCCTTTGTCGCAAACAGTTTTTTGATCTCCACGTAGGTCGAGACCATCGTAGCTTCTGGTACTCTAGCGATGATGTCGTCTTTGCTTAGTTTGATGATATCTTTTAAGATCGACTTGTGATTTTTCTTTAGTTCGTCGCTAAACATCGGTAGCTTATACTCAAGCCTTTTTAGCTCTTTGTCGAAGTCGTCATCGCTCTTTAGTGCCGTTTCCATTGACTTTACGATCTCGGTTATGAGCTTGCTGGTAGGCCCTAGGTCCATCAGCTTGTCTTTTAAGATTTTCTTTTTAAACGCAAGAGTTATCTTTGCTAAAAACTCATCTCCGGTTTCGACGTCGTTTTGTTTATTCGCAGTCTTTAGCCACTCTTTTTTGGCTTTTTCGAGGGCCTTAAAACTTTCGATTACTTTTTCGGTACGCTTATCGTCTTTTCTGCTATTCTTTTTAGGCTTGGATTCTTTTTCTTCGCCTTCTTCGCCTTCTTCCTCGATTTCTTCCTCTTCTTCTACCTCTTCGCCTTCTTCCTCGCCCTCATCGTCAAAGCTTCTAAAAAGCTCTTTTACGCGGCGTTCGCGGTTGATGAGCGGTTCTTTGTAATCAAGGATAAAGTCGATGAGGTATGGTACCGAGCAAAATGCGTCGATGATGATATCTTCGCCAAGCTCGATTTTTTTGCTGATTTCTACTTCTTCTTCTTTGGTTAGTAGTGCGATTTGACCCATTTCGCGCAGATACATACGCACGGGGCTGTCCGAGCGCGACCACTCGAGCAGATCGGTTTCGCTGGCTAGGTCAAATTCTTCTTCCAGATTGTCGTCGGCTAGTTTTGCTAGCTCCTCGCGACGCTTTTTAGCGTCTTCGATGTTGCGCATTTTAGCGATTTCGGCCGAGGTTATGAGCTGGACTTTATTTTCTTTTGCCAGCGATTCTAGTTTTTTTGCTATCGCTGCCGTCGGCGCTTTGTCTAGGAATTTAACTAGTTTTTCGTAAGTGATATAGCCTTTGGCATTTTCTTTGAAAAGCTCTTCTATGAGCGACAATGCCTCTTTTTTTGCGGTACTCATTCGGGATTCCTTCTTTTTGTAGAAAACGAGGATTATACCCAAATTTTTTTAAATATTAATAAAAATGCGATCATTCGGGCATTTTTAAATAAGCTAAATTTGCTGAAAATTTTATTAAATTTGAGTTGGAACGAAAGTTGCTGGCCTAGTCAGAAAAATGCGCTCGTCTGAAAGTTGCAAGCAAAGCGTAGCAAAAAAGACGAGTCGCCAAGATAAGGAAAAGTAAATGAACAACGGCTACTACCAAGCAACCGGCGCCATGGTGACGCAGTTTAACCGCCTGGACGTCATCGCAAACAACCTTGCTAATATAAACACCATCGGCTTTAAACGAGACGACGTCGTAGTCGGGGATTTTGAGAGGATTTTTAAAGAGTACCGCGACGAGCTACCGATAGAAAATCACACGAAAGACGCGGCTAAATTTTTAAATAGAACCATTGATAGAGTGCCGCAAATTTCGGAGCAATACGTGGATTTTAGCCAGGGCGGGCTTAAATTTTCAAACAACGACCTTGACTTTGCGATGAAGCGAGAGGATCTGTTTTTCCTAGTCGAGGTGAAGCCCGGCGACGTGCGCCTAACTAAAAACGGCTCGTTTAATCTCGACGAGGACGGATTTTTGGTAACCAAAGAGGGCTACAAGGTGCTGCCGAGCGATTATTTTACGAATAATTTTCAAGGCATCCAAATCCCGCAGGGCGAGCGCTTTTCCGCCGATAAAAACGGCAATCTCTACTCAAACGAGGAGCCGCTAGCCAGACTTTATATCGCGCAGCCAAAAGAGATACGAAATCTAACCAAAGAGGGCGATAATCTCTACGTTTTGCCGAATTTAAAGGAGCTTGAAGATGTGGGCGGCGAGATAGACGCGGTCGCGTGGAAATACACCCAAATATCTAACGTAAATGCCGTGACCGAGATGGTCGGACTCATCGAGACGCAACGCTTTGTCGAGATGTATCAAAAGGTGATGACGTCGCATATGGATGATTTAAATCAGGAAGCTATAAGCAAGCTCGCTAACACGAAAGTCTAAATTTAGCGTTATCTCTTTGACGTATTTGCGAGAGATTTAATTTTTACTCGCGGCGACAGGCTACGTGCCTAGTCTTGCTCGTAAAAATTTGCACAACTCGCAAATCCGCTCAAAGATATTTCCGCTAAGGTTTTTAAATTTTAATAAACATAAATTGCTATACATTAAAATCCTTGCCGCTAATATAAATTAAAAATACTTCCGCCAAAATATTTTCAAATTTCTCCAAATTTGCAAATTTGGAACGCCTTTTGCTAAATATCTTGAGAAATTTAAGAAATGCGAGAAATCGCGCCGAATTTGTAAAATTTAGACGCTCGCCAGGCATAAAAACAGTCGGCGACTGTTTTTATGCAAAAACGTAAAATTTAAGACTGCAAATTTGGAATATATTTTGCAATGGTAAAAGGCGATGAGCCGCTTATTACATACATAAAGATAAGCGGCAGTAGCTTGAGATGGAGACTACGCGGTTTTTTGCGAGGCGAGGGCGCGTATATTCGATACGTAACCGAAGCCGAGTAAAAACCAACGAAGTATACGCTCAAGATACAACGCGCTAAGAAAGGAAAACACGAAAATGATGAGGTCTATTTATTCTGCCGCCACCGGCATGATCGCCCAACAAACCCAGATCGACGTCACGTCGCACAACATCGCAAACGTAAACACCATCGGCTACAAGAAAAACCGCGCCGAGTTTGCCGATCTAATGTATCAGGTTATGGAGTATGCGGGCACGGCGATTAGCGAAACGACGAAAAGCCCGACGGGTATCGAGGTGGGTCTGGGCGCGCGTCCGACGGCGATAACGAAGATATTTTCGCAAGGGTATTTTAAAGAAACGAGTAACAACCTCGATATGGTTATCGCGGGTAACGGCTTTTTCCAGGTGCAGCTTCCAGACGGTACGACGGCGTATACTAGAAACGGCGCCTTTAAGTTAGATAGCGAGGGCACGATCGTAAACTCCGACGGATACGTGCTCCAGCCGCAGATGACCATCCCGGCCGACGCCACGCAGATCTCAGTCGGTACCGACGGCACAGTCTCCGTGCTGCAGCCGGGCAACACCGAGATGACGCAGGTGGGCCGCATCGAGCTAGCAAATTTTATCAACCCTGCAGGCCTACACTCTATGGGCGACAACCTCTATCTGCCGACTGGCTCTAGCGGCGAGGTCGTAGTCGGTACGGCGGGTCTTGACGGTCTGGGTACGATTAGGCAGGGATTCGTCGAGATGAGTAACGTCCAGCTGGTCGAAGAGATGACCGACCTCATCACGGGCCAGCGCGCGTACGAAGCAAACTCAAAGGCCATCACGACGAGCGACGATATGCTCTCGATCGTAAATAGCCTAAAGAGATAGCCTAAAATAGGCTAAATTTGAGCCGCCTGGTCCGAGATTTGCTTTGCAAATTTGACGGAGCGGGCGGCTTTTTAAATTTACGGTGAAAAACGGCTAAATTTAGCTCAAATTTAGCCATTTCGTAGCGGTTCTTGCTCGCTATTCTTATTTGCTTAGGATTTTGTGATTATCGCAGCCTTGTTTCAAGCCCATATCGCAAGCCTTGCCGAAATACTTCTTAGCCGATTGTTTATCTTTGATTACGCCTTGGCCTTCCGCGTATAAAACGCCGAGATTATAGCAGCCGTTTGCATAGCCCATATCGCAAGCTTTAGCGTATAGTTCGCTTGCTTTATTGCGGTCTTGCTTTACGCCTTGGCCGTTGTAGTACGAGCCCCCGAGATTGTAGCAGCCTTTTACGTAGTCTGCCTCGCAAGCTTTGGAAAACAACTCAACGGCCTTTTTGTAATCTTGTTTTACGCCTTGACCGTCGTGATATGAAACGCCGAGATTATAGCAACTCTCCGCGTCGTCCATATCGCAAGCCTTAGAAAACAGCTCGTTAGCCTTTTTGTAGTCTTTTTTTACGCCTTGACCTTCTATGTATAAAACCCCGAGATTATAGCAGCCTCCCGCATACCCCATTTTGCAAGCTTTAGAGTGTAACTCGCTAGCTTTTTTAAGGTCTTGTTTTACGCCTTGGCCTTTTTCGTATAAAAGCCCGAGATTGCCGCAGCCTAGCGGCTCTCCCATATCGCAAGCTTTAGAGTATAGCTCGCCGGCCTTTTTGTAGTCTTGTTTTACGCCTTGGCCTTTTTCGTATGAAAATCCAAGGTTATAGCAGCCTTTTGCGTCCCCCTTATCGCAAGCTTTTAAAAAGTTCTCGCTAGCCTTTTTAGAGTCCTGCGCTACGCCTTGACCGTTGCTATACAAAATTCCTAGATTATAGCAGCCTTTTGCGTCTCCCATCTCGCATGATTTCAAAAACAGCTCGCTAGCTTTTTTGTAGTCTTGCTCCAAGCCGCTTTCTCCGTTTGCGTACGAAACGCCCAGGTTATAGCAGCCTCTTACGTCTCCCGCATCGCAAGCGCCTTGCAGTATCTTTGCGTCGTTGCCCGCACCAAATAAAACCGCCGCGCAGGCTACCGCTATGACTATTTTTTTCATGCTTTTGCTCCTATAAAAAATTTAACGCTATTTTATAAGATTTATTATTAAAATGCGGATAATTTTATACTAAACGCTAAATTTGATCGGGCCAAATTTGCCCACCGCGTCGTTGGCTCAAATTTGCTCAAATCGCCGCCTTTATCCAATTTTTTTAAAATTTTAGCTATCATCGCGCTTTTATTAAGGAAAAAATTTGCATTTTAGTTACGTTTTTAAGCTTAGCGTTCCGATATTTATGGGCTATTTTCCCCTCGGCGTAGCTTTTGGGATACTGGCTAAAAGCATGGGCGTTAGCGCATTTATCGCTATCGCTCTTAGCACGCTGGCATACGGCGGCGCGGCGCAGTTTATGATGCTATCGCTTTTTAGCGTTGGCACGGGACTTTTTGAAGTTTTTATCGTCTCGTATCTGGTAAATTTACGCCACACTTTTTATGGGCTGGCGCTTTTAAAAGAGTACAAAGATCTCAAATTTCGCCTTTTTAATATCGCGACTCTCACAGACGAAACTTTTGCGATATTTAAGGCGC
>CAUQOI010000108.1:0-5984 GCA_963519525.1 uncultured Campylobacter sp. | reverse complement strand
ACGCCGACGGATCGTCGATCGCGACGCCTTCGTTTAGCTTAGCCATATCTAAAAGCAGCTCCGCCGCATCATATATCATCGCCTCGTTTTGAGAGAGTTTTTCAAAGAGCTCGTGCTTTGGATTTATCTCCAGTATCGGTAAAATTTTACCCGCGCTATGCCCCATCTGCTTTAGCATCATCTGCGTAGCGTAGTCGGGATCATTTTTATCATAGACGATTACGGCGGGGCTTTGGCTTAGGCGCGAGCTTAGCTTTACGTCCTTTACCTCGTCTTTTAGGATCTCTTTCATCTTAGCTAGTAGTGCAGCGAATTTACCCTCGTCGGCTTCGTCTTTTTCCGGCTTGATCTCGGCGTCGATATCGGTATGATTTACCGCTTTTATCGGCGTTTTGTCGTAGTCTTGCACCATCGGCATGACGATAGAGTCTATCTCCTCGTCCATGATGAGTACTTCTATCCCTTCAGCCTTAAAGCTCTCTAAGAGCGGCGAATTTCTTAGCATCGTTTCGCTGTTTCCGCTGATGTAGTAGATCGATTTTTGACCGTCTTTCATCGCGTCTTTGTACTCTTTTAGGCTGACTAGCCCCTCGCGCTTGCTTGATTTAAAGAGGCAAAGGTCTAAAATTTGCTCCTTTTCGCTGCTAAATCCGTAAAGCCCCTCTTTGATCACCTTGCCGAATATTTTATAAAATTTGATGTATTTTTCTCTATCTTTTTCTTTTAGCTTAGCTAGTTCGCCCAGGATTTTCTTGACGCTTTGCTCTCTTACGCTGCGCATTATGCTGTTTTCTTGTAGGATTTCGCGGCTGACGTTTAGCGGCAGGTCCTCAACGTCGATGATACCGCGGACGAACCTAAGATAAGGCGGCAGCATCTCTTTGGCGTCGTCGCTGATAAATACGCTTTTGACGTAGAGTTTCACGCCGCTTTGATAGTCCACGCGAAATAGATCAAACGGCTCACTAGCCGGCACGAAAAATAGGGTAGTGTACTCGATCTTGCCCTCGGCTTTGGTGTGTACGCAAAGTAGCGGATCTTCGCTATCGTGCGAGATTTGCTTATAAAAGTCATTATAGTCGGCATCTTTTAGTGCGCTTTTGCTCATTTTCCAAAGCGCTGAGGCCTTATTTATCTGCACGTTTTTGGTCTCGTACGAGCCCTCTTTTTCGCCATCTTTAGGCGCTACGTACTCTTCTTTATCCGCAAATATCGGATACGGGATGTGGTTGGAGTATTTTTTGACGATATTTTCGATGCGGTAGGACTCGGCAAACTCGTCATCTTTTAGATAAAGCGTGATCGAGGTGCCGTGGCTATCTTTTTGCGCAGGCGAGATCTCGTAGGTTTTAGCGTCCGAACTCCACATGAAGGCCTCTTCGCCAAGCGCCTTTTTGCTCACGACTTCGATCTTATCCGCGACCATAAACGCCGAATAAAACCCGACGCCAAACTGTCCGATGAGCGCGCTATCTTTTTTAGCTTGGCCGCTTAGCTTGTCCAAAAAGCCCTTCGTACCGCTTCTAGCGATGGTGCCGAGGTTGTTTATCAGCTCGTTTTTGTCCATGCCGATGCCGTTATCGCTGATAGTTAGCGTCTTTTTGTCCTTGTCTATTTTGATATCGATTCGCGGGGAGTAACTTAGACTTTTGTATGCGTCGTCCGTGAGGCATAGGTAGTTTAGCTTATCCAGCGCGTCGCTTGCGTTTGAGATGAGCTCGCGCAAAAATATCTCTTTGTTTGAATAAAGCGAGTGTATCATCAAATTTAGCAGCTCGTTTACCTCGGTTTGAAATTCAAATTTTTCGCTCATTTTTCGTCCTTTGTTTTTAAAATTTTTAGCAGATTATAGCACAAGGTGCTAAGAATATCTTTAAACTTGATACGATTACTATCAACTAATCTAAAATTTGTTTCTCAAATTTGACTCGTGGTTGAGGCTAAAATTTGACGTTTGCTTGGACGGTAAATTTTGTCAAATTTGGATTTTTGGATTTTGGGCGCTAAATTTGAGCTTAAAAAACTTTGGTGGCAAGTTTAAAATTTGATTTTAAACGCGGCTGATAAATTTGGATTTTGGTTTTTAAATGCAGGCGTCAAATTTTGGGGTTTATCTTTTTAACGTCAGGTTTTTAAAATCGACTAAAATTTAAGCTTCAAAACCTCCGTCGCTTCGTAAAATTTCGCCTTTTTTCTTAAAAACTCGCATTCGTCCGCCAGCTCGCAAAGTCCGTTTTCTAGCAGAAATTTGACTGCCTCAGCGTTATCAAGCGCCAAATTCGTCTCTATAAAAAATCTAAGCCCGCCTTTGTTAAGCTCTTTTAAGCTTTTAAATTTTAAAAACTCCTCGAAATATCTCATTTTCTCGCGGTAAAATTCCCTAAATTTCACGCTTTTTCCAAACTGCGCCGCCTTTAAATTTACGGCCTCGCTAAACTTTAAAGTAGCGCCGTTTTCATGAGTAAAGGAGCGCATATCGACCGCGATTTGCAGCGCGATCTCGCTCATATCGGCGTTCATGCTAAGCAGCTCTTTAAAAATCCCAAAGCGTCCGCGCCGTAAATACAGCCTAAAACAAATTTATCGTTCGCGTCCGCTCCGTGCCTAACCAGTAACTTTACGAGGCGGATGACGTCAGCTTCGCTAAGCTTGGACTTTTGTCCTGAGGGAAGCGGCGTCAGTAGCAAAGCGGAGTTGCAAATAGGGCTAGCAATGATGGTTTTGTAGTTTAGATCGGGCTTAAATTTGAGCGCTTTTTCTATCCGCTCAAAGTCGATTTTGCCGGTATTATGCATCTTGACGTTAAAGATAAAAGGCGTAAAAAGTCGGTCGCAATACTCGCCCAGCTCGTCGTTTACGCGGTGCGGGTTTTGCCGCAAAAAATCCAAAATTTGATCAAGCCCCCCCCCCGCATCTATCTGCTCGCTCGTAGCGTTTTCGTCGTAGAAAATCCCAAAATCAGGCACGGATTTTGGCTGCTCGCAAACCTTGACCGCTTCGTCTTGATCTAGCGCAAAAAGCGGCACAAATAAAAAGAGTAGGGCGAGCGGCAAAAATCGTAAAGAAATTTTCATCATCCATCCTTAAATTTACATGCGCTGCGGTAAAATGTGAGTCTAAATCCAACAGTCTAAATTTGAAGCGGCAAATTTAACCTAGGCCGTCTTTGTTTAAAAAATCTAGCTTCATGCCGCTCGCTCGCCGCGTTATGTTATTTGACTTCTATGAGCTTTAGACTCTCTTTTGCGTCGTAGCGGGTTGCGTATTTTTTGAGATTTTCGCACGAGGTTCGTAAATTTTCTTGCTTGCAAACGCCGTTTTTTAGCAGAAACTTAACCATGTCCTCGCTATCTAAAACGGCGGCTAGTTTTGTAAAAATTTCTAGCTCTTTAGTCTCAAATTCGCTAAGCGGTTTAAATTTTAAAAGCTCCTCGAGGTAGCGCATTTTATCGCTGTAAAACTTTGTAAATTTTGCGGTTTTTGCAAACTGTCTTATTTTTGGATCAAGCGGAGCGTTTGCGATCGGCGAGGCGCCGTTTTGACCCATAAAAATAGCTATCCCGCCGGCCACGCAAAGCATCGTTTCTTTGTCGCCGCGCGCGCCTTTGCTAAGAAGGTGGCTAAAAATCTCAAACGCTTCGGCATTGCAGGCCGTGCGCAAAAGCTCGGGCGAGCCGATATCCGCGCCGTTTGCTACGAGCAGGTCGATGAGGCGTATCGCTTCTTTTTGATCGAATTTATATCCGCCGTTAGGATTTATACCAAGCGCGATAACCGCGTCAAGAGGCGTGAAAATCATAAATTTGTAGTTGAGACCCGGCTTAAATTTGAGCACCTTTTTTATACGTTCAAAGTCGAATTTGCCCGTTTTTATGATTTTTACGTTGTAGATAAACGGCGAAAAAAGGCGGTCTTTAAATTCTCCGTATTCGTCGTTTATGCGGTGCGGGTTTTGCGACAAAAACTCCAAAATTTGATCAAGCCCTGCGTCTATCTGCTCGCTCGTAGCGTTTTCGTCATAAAAAATCTCAAAACGAGGCTCAGGTAAATTTGAAGAAAATAAAATTTGAGTTAAAACCATAAATATAACGGCGTACTTTTTCATAAATCCTCCTAAATTTATGGCTTTTACGAGGCGGTCAAATTTAGCTAGCGGATTTAAGGGCTAAATTTGCTCGCGGTAAATTTGGCTCAAATTTTAGCTGAGAAGTTCGTCAAATTTACGCGTGCGGCAAAATTTATGATAAAACGGCGTTTAAATCGCCGCTTTTTGCCTCTCGCTATCTAGCGTTTCTTGCATTTTAGCCCTTGCGTTCTCTAGCCACTCTGGCTCGGCGGTGTCGACGAGATCTAAGCAGATGATTTTGATTTTGCCGTTTTTAAAGCTAAAATTTTTCACGTCCATGATGTCCGAGCCCGCGATCACGACGGGTTGGATTTTTAGATTTAGCTTGTCGGCGATGATTTTCGCGCCACCTTTAAACGGCAAAAGCTCCTTTGAGTGCGAGCGCGTTCCTTCCGGAAAAATCGCCAGCACGCGCCCCTTTTCGACGCGGTCCTGCGCGTCTTTTACGAGCTTGATGAGCGAGCGTTTATTCTCGCGCTCGACCGAGATCATTTGCGGCACGTGGATGATCTGACCGATGACTGGCAGGTCGGCGATCTCTTTTTTAGCGATCCAGCAAAGATTTTTAGGATAGACTTCCTCTAAAACGACGATATCTAGCATGCTTTGGTGGTTCATGATGATCATATTTGCGCGCTCGTCGAATTTACCGACGACTTCGAGCGAATAAAAGCCAAAAAGCCGCTGGCTCCTACCCCAAATTTTTCTCACGCCGTGAATGTGCTTTTTAAAAAGCCACATAAAAAACACGACCAAAAGTATGCTGATCAGAAACTCGACCGCGAAATACGCGGCCTTTATCCTAGAAAATATCATCTTTTTTCACCCAGCCTATCTTGCCGTCGTCTAGTAAAATTTTGACGTAGTCTCCGCGCTCGCCGAGGATCTCGATCTTTTCCTCCGCTTTTGAGGTGTAAAATACGCTCGAGTTTTGCGTAGGCAAAATTTTTACGTTTATGTTTTGCCTTAGCGTCGCGCCACCAAACGGGTTGTAGCTATAAAGGATATAGGCTCCAAGGCCGACCACGACGACGAGAAATATCGCGTCGCGCTTAAACAAAAACGTGATCAAAAATATACCGAAAAGCGCGTAAACTCCGATATTTTTGTAAATTTCAAATTTGCTTTGCTTTGGATTTAGTCCGATTTGCGTGCTGATCTCGTCATCCTCGACGACGACCGGGAGCGAAAAGTTCACGAAATCTTTTTTAGCTAGGCTAAAATAGTTAAAATCTATCGAGGTTTTTTCAGGAGAAAAGATCGCGAAATAATATCCGCTTTGCGCGTCAAATTCGCCGCTCGTGGAGTCCACGCCTTGTTTGATGATGTCCTTATCCTCGATGAAAAAGTCTGCGATGTTGCCTTTTTGCGCATTTACTTCGACGATCATGATGAGATTTTTATCGTCGAATTTATTGGTTTTATATTTTTTGACTTCGAGATTTTGGGCGACGACGTGGTTGTATTTCTCGCCGCTTTTTAGCGCTACAATTTTAGGTAGCGAAAGCGTTAAATTCGCCGTCTGGAAAAACTCGCCGTTGCGCTTTAAATTTACAGTGATTTTTGGATTTTTCACGGCCTCGGCGGAGGCCTCGGCGTAAATTTGAGCTTTATAAACCCCTTTGCCGTCGTTATCCCAGCGCAAATTTGAGCTTAGCCATTTTAGGTTTTCGGTTTCGGGCAAGATGGTTTGCAAATCAACCGCGATATTATCCTGGATATCAACCGAGAGCGTAAAGCTAAAAATTTGCCCGACGTAGACTTGCTTCGGCGCGTTTAAAGCCTTGATAATGATATCGTTTGGCTGCACGCGCTCGTAGAGCTGGCTGTCTTTTAAATTTAGCTCTGGCTCGTTGGT
>CAUQOI010000107.1:0-6317 GCA_963519525.1 uncultured Campylobacter sp. | reverse complement strand
GTGCCGTTTATCCGCGCGAGCGAAACTTGCAAAAACATCTCGATCACCTGCGTTTCGCCGACTAAAGCTTTTAACATCGCAGGTTTGCAAAGCTCCGCCGCTGTGGTGCCAAACCCAAAACTGCGTGCCAAAATGGCAAAGGCCATCAACGACGACGAGGTCGGCGAGGGCAACGCGTTTTCTTGTATCGCGGCGATCGCGGCGTTTGAGCGAGGCGAAGCGTGGCTCGAGCAGATGCGCGAATACGTAGAGCAAAACCGCAAAATCGTGAGCGAGTTTTTGCAGCACGAACTGCCGCAGATCAGGCTTGTAGAGCAGGACGCCACGTATCTGCTCTGGCTTGACTGCCGCGAAATTTGCGACGACGCGAGCGATTTTCATAAATTCTTACGCCAAAAAGCGGGTCTTTGGCTAAACGACGGCAACGCGTACAGAGGCGCTGAAAAATGCTTCTTGCGCCTCAATATCGCCACGCAAAGATCGCGCGTGCTAGAGGGGCTAAAACGCCTAAAATCAGGCGCTCTGGCCTACGCGAAAAGTAGGGAATAATATATTTACGAAAAATTGGGATAAAATTTAGACCTTTTTGGTATGATTTCGGCGTCCGACAAGAAAACCTCCTTTTTGTAACGGCGCCTCGGCTCCCCCTGCCGAGGCGTTTTTGTCTTATTCATTAAGCTTTTTTAGTTATAATCCTTCTCATAAATTTACTCCGCCTAGCTCAAATTTAAGCAAATTTAGCGTTTCAGGCGAAAGGACGAAAATGCTAACTCACATAGACGAAAACAACCGCCCTAAAATGGTCGACGTAAGCGACAAGAGTGTAACTACGCGCATAGCCGTAGCAAGCGGCATTATAAAAATGTCGCGCGAAGCCTTTGACGCAATCAAAAACAACACGGGCAAAAAAGGCCCCGTCCTGCAAACCGCCGTCGTAGGCGCGATAATGGGCGCGAAAAAGACGAGCGAACTCATCCCGATGTGCCACCCGCTGTTAATCAGCGGCATAAACTGCGACATCGAGGAGCTAACCGAAATCTGCGCCTACAAGCTAACCGTTAGCGTCAAGATAGACGGCAAAACCGGCGTCGAGATGGAGGCGCTAACGGGCGTTAGCGTCGGGCTACTAACGATCTACGATATGATAAAAGCGATAGATAAAACCATGCAGATAACAGATATCGCGCTAGAAAGCAAGAGCGGAGGAAAAAGTGGCGACTACGTGCGATCTAAATAAAGAACCCGAAATCTCGTACCCAAATTTCTGGGAATACAAAATCATAGTGCTTGAAAATGAAAATGCCGAAGCCATCGCGCAGAGCGTCGTAGGCGAGAGGCAACACAAGATAACGCCGTCAAAATCGAGCAAAGAGGGCAAATACAAAAGCTACAATCTAAGCGTTTTGGTTAATTCTAACCAGGAGCGGTTAGAAATTTTTTCCGCGCTAAGACGCGTTTGTAAATACGTACTATAAGGACTTTCATGCAAAATTTAGTCTTCATCCAAACCATAAAAGAGAACAAAAACGACCCGCAAATTTCCGTTTTGATCAGGGAATTTGCGCTAAGCGAGTTTAGAAAAAGCGTCAAAAGCGCAAAAGGCGGCGACGCAAACGCGGCTCTGGCTAAAGAATTTGAGCAAATTTGCGAGGCGCTAAAGAGCGAGGATCTGCTAAACCGCCAAAACGTTGCCAACCTCATCCAAAGCGCAGGCGACGCGCTCAGCGAAGCAAAAGAGCAATATATCCACCGCCTAATCTACGAAAAAGAGCAGATCGAGCGGCAAATTTACGCGCAAAAAGACGAGATCAAAAACGACGTTCGCGCGCTGCTTGAAAATATGGAAAATTTCATCAAAAATAGCGACCTGGCGGATAAGGATGAAATTTTAACCGCGATAGACGAAAAAATGCTCTGCGAGCTGCAAATGCTGGGCATCCTCAAAGAAACTACCGAAGCGGCGTTTCTAACCGCGATCGAAAAGGGCGACGATGTAAAAGACATGGTGGAGCAAATCGCCAAAAACGTCGTGCTTAGCGCGATAAACGAGGGTGAAGCGAGCAAAGAACGCATCCTAGAGATCGCAAGGACGGTCTGCGAGGCGGCGAGCGAGATAGCCGACGTCGATCAGGCCTTTGCCAAAGAGCTAATAAGCGGCGCGATCGGCGGCGTAAAAGAGGCGCTTAGTAAAAGGACGGAGAAGTTTATCGAGGAGATCAAATTTGCCCCGGACGGCCAGACGCTGCTAGGCGAAGCCAAAGAATTTATAAGGCTTGAGGAGAGGTTTGTGGCGATGCTGCGCGATATGGCGCGCTCGGATGAGCCGTCTGCTGCGGTGATAAACGAAATCCTAGACGAGTCCATAGATAGCTACTTTGCCAAATTTAAGCGGCTACAAAACGACGTTTCGCGCCAGATCGAGCTTCAGCTAGAGGAGCTAAAATTTAGCGAAAACATCGATAAATTCGCGAGCCTTGCGGGAGCAAAATTTGAGGAGCTAAAGCGTGAAGTCGGTCAAGCCGGCGATAAATTTAAAGAAAATTTTAACGCCAAAGAACGCCTCGAAGCGCTCAAAAAAGACATCAGCGACTTTGAAAAACGAACCGAGGAGAGGCTAAGCGCAATAAATGCGAGCGAGATCGGCGAAAACCTCAAAGCGAAATCAAAAGAACTAGGCGAGAAGCTCTACAAAGCCGCCGAAAATCTCATAAAAAACGCCAAAGAAAAGATCGGCAAAAAAGAGGACGAGAAAAAAGACGAGTGAGCCAAATTTGGGCGCATTTAGTTAAATTTGCGCCCAAATTTTACTTGCCCGCTACAAACGGAGTCAAATTTGACGCGGTAAATTTGCGCTCAAATTTGACTCCGCCAAAACACCGCGAAAGTCAAATTTAACCCCAAAGGATCAAAAATGAGCATAACCTTTTTCGTTAAAAATAAAAAGAAGTTTCTAGTCGGCCTTGCGCCCGTGATGAGCGTAGATGAGGCGCTGCGACTGGTGCCGAATTTATCGCAGTTTAACGCCGATGAAGACGACGAGGAGTTTGATGCCGAGGGCTTTTACGGCGCGAAGCTAAGCGAGCTTGACTGCCTCGTTGCCGGCACGGACGGACTTAGCGGGCGTGGCTTTGAGATCGGCTACGAGGACGAGACCTATAACGTCCGAATCGGCACGCCAAGCACCCGCACGGACTGGAAAATCGCGCTAGAGTACCTAAAAAACCTAGCCATAAAAATGGACGGCGAAATCGTGAGCGAGGACGGAGAGAAATTTAGCGCGCAAAATATCGAGGGCTTTGACTATGAGCCCGATATACGCGCGGGACTAGGGGCGATAGAGCAAAATTTGCAAAAAGAGGCGCAAATCAGCACTATTTACGGCATAAGAAACGAAGTGTCGTTTGATCAAAAGATCATAGCTCGCATCCTAGGCGCGAAAGATCCCGCGGGAGAATTTAGCAAATTCGTAACCGATATCCAAAACCTAGACGCGTATTTTGCAAATCAGATGTTTTATCGCAGGAACGATAACGGCGAGATCATCGGGCAGTACGTCCTGTCGCAAGGCGTCGTTACCGCGCTGCCGTATGAGCCTAGCGTAGAATATAAAAATTTGCAAATGCTAGGCGACGAGAAAGTCGCGCGCTGGTCGGTCGCGATATTTGGCGGAGAGGGCGACGACGACGAGAAATACGAGATCCTGGCGACGCTAAAATATGAAAATTTCATCCAAAATTTGCCGAAAGATAAATACGAATTTATCGACGCTAAAAATATCGTCGTAAGCGCGTTTAGCAAAGCGGAATTTGATGCGCTCATCGCAAAATGCGGCGAAGATGGGCTGGCGGACTGAGCCGTTTAGCTAGCGGCGGAGATTTGCCTGCTGTGCTATAAATTTAGCGGCATAGCTAAATTTATAGCCGAATTTGACCGCCACCTTACCCCAAAACAGTGCCAAATTTGACGCAACATAGATCAAATCGGCGTTAAATTTAAGGCTTCAAAAAGCTCAAAATTTAACCCCGATCCCAAAATATTGACTTGCGTTACCCCTTTAGATAAAATCAGCCGCAGGAAAACACAAAGGAGATCAAAAATGCGAAAAACTTTCCTGCCTATTTTATGCGCCTTCCTGCTAGGCGGATGTACTACGTATGGCATCGGCCCCTCTAATATATTCTTAGAAAACAAAGAGCTATCCCAGCTAAAAGGCCGCCATATCCTAGATATGGAAAAGTACTCCGGCGGCTGGTCGCATATCGAGATAGGTATGCTTTCAAACAAATTTTATATGCAATACGAGCCTCGCGAAGTGCTATCGGTAGAGAGATCGTGCAACTTCTGGGGTTGCAGCGTGGTAGGCGTCAACTATAGCACCTACGGTTTCGTATACTTTACCACAGATAAGGACGGCTATATCACGGACTACACCGAGGACGGCGACGCGATAAGGAGCGTCAAGCATAAATTTAAAGACCTGCTAGTACTGGAGAACTAAGATGAAAAAGACGGTAATAACATTATGCGCATTTGCGATCACTGCGGCGTTTGGATTGTCTAACGAGGATTACGATAAATTTATAGCGCTAGACGATAGCGGAAAATATAAAGAAGCACTGGCCTTTATCAAACCCAGAGCCGATAGCGGCGACGCCAGAGCCGTCGCGCTCGTAGGCTACCTATACGAGGTGAGGATGTCTAACATCGGCGAAGGCGTAAAGTGGTACAAAAAAGCCATGGGACTAAACGATTCGCTCGCTCACTCGAATATGGCGCGGATCTACTACCGCATGACGGACTATAAGCTAGCCGCGCAGACCCTTGAAAAGGCGAGCAAACTAGGCGACACGGGCGCGGACGCAATGCTAGGAAATATGTATCTAAACGGAATACACTTTAAAAAAGACTATAAAAAAGCGCTCGTCTACATCCAAAAAGCCGTTGCCGATGACGATCCTCAGGCTCTAACCGATCTAGCCATATGCTACGAGAATAGCTACGGCGTCGCAAGAGATATGGATAAAGCCATAGAGTTTTACAAACGCGGAGCGGCGCAAGGTAACGAATATGCCAAAAGGGCGCTAGAGAGGCTGCAGTAGCCAAGGCGCAGCTGCCTGAGTTTTGACGATACCGACTTTATCCGTCTGGTAGCGGCGACTCGGGTGCTGGTTGGCGGAAGTAGCTTGGGCTACCTCCCAAGCCCTCTCGGTTTAAATTTTAGTTTTCGGTAAATCGCCGGGTATCGGTCGGTTTATCCACTTAGCTTTCTATGCGACGGCGCAAACCCTTTTAGTTTTTACTTTGCAAAATAAATCAAATTTGAGTAAATTTAAAACCCAAGCCGAGTCAAATTTAATAGATAAAAAGCCCCGCGTCTTTTGCTTCGCCGACCTTGTCCGTTTTTACCCATGCCGCGATGTAGATGAAAAACGAGGCCACGAGCAAAAAGAAACCAAATACCGCTAAAACACCGCTCGCCCACAGTAGCTCGCCTGCAAAAAACGTGCAAACATAGACGCGAAAAAGCCCGTTTCTAGTTAGCCTTGCAAGCTCGAAAAAGACCTTGCCCCACACGAACGCGACGTAGCCAAGCAGTAGTAGCGCGATGATGGCGACTAGTTTAGCTAGCGGATGAGCCGCGTCCGCCATATAGGATGCCAGCGTCGCCGTGACGTGAGCGACGAACATCACGATCATCGCCTTGCCGTAGTTTACGTGCAGATCCTCGCTGTGAGCGAGCCCGGTGACTCCGCCTAGCGCCGCGTAGGTTAGCAGTGCGGCTGCTATGACGGCGAGATTGTCCGCGATCTGTAGCGCCAGTCCCCCGTAGCTAGCGATAAAGTATGCATAGATCTTGATCATGGCCGGCACGATGCCCGATGCGATGCCTAGCATCCTAGCTCGGTTAAACGCCGCACTCTCTTTTAGCGCGGCCTTCATCTCCTCGCTTCTGGTATCCTTTACGGCGCGCTTTTCGCCCTCGTCTGCAATCACAAATACATCTCTCGCAAACGCCCCGTCAGGCCGAAACGCCGCTCGCTCGCCGCCGCTAGGTCGCCCCGAGCGCACGTCCTCGAAGCTAAATTTATAGTACTTTCCGTCGTCGCCGACTATCGTCATTTCGTTTATAGCTACGCCCTTCACCAACTCTCCTTTTTCGTTTTACCGCTACACTCGATGATTTCCGACTCGCCCGCTTGTTTGGGTTTTTAGGTGCGGGTTATGCCGCTCGTCAAATTTGACGCCAAGGTCCCTAATCCAGCCAAATTTTACGGTTTAGCCGCAGCTCCTCGACGATACGCAAAAAGCCGCCGATC
>CAUQOI010000106.1:0-6508 GCA_963519525.1 uncultured Campylobacter sp. | reverse complement strand
GCGATATGAAGGTGGGCGGCGTGAGCGTGCACTGGGTCAGCGAGGAGCTAGACGGTGGCAAGATCATCGCTCAGCGCGCGTTTGAAAAGGGCGCGGGAATGAGCTTTGAGGATTTTGAAGCTAAAATCCACGCGATAGAGCATGAAATTTTGCCTGAAACTATCGTGCAAATTTTAACCGGGAAAGAATAAATTTAACAACTACATTTACGGGTGCTTTTTGCTAAATTTAGAAATTTTGCGCTTGTTTTTATATTGCGCCAAATTTAAAAACATAAATTTGTGAAATCGTTGCAAATTGCAAACTTCGCTCGGCGGTTAAAATATCAAATACGTTAAATTTGGCTTATTTTGCTTTAATGCTGTGCTTTCGCGTTGCTTGCTAAAATTAAAATGAAATTTGGCGGAGGGTGTTTGCGCTAAATTTAAGCTCAAAATACGTCTGCAAATTTGATCGTAAATCGCCTATCTGCTCGCAAATTTTGCCAAAAACCGTAAATTTGGGGCGCTGAATTTATAAAACGTGCACTCCGGATAGACGATGTAAATTTGACCGACTTTGCGCATCGCTCAAAGCTAAAACAAATTTGCGTCTTTAAATGCAAATTTATCTCAAAAGTCGCAACGATATCAGGCGCCTAAAAATAGGTTTAAGGAGTCGAGCGAATAGCAAAAGAAAACGTTAAATTTTGAAATTTGAAGGCCATAAAGCAAGATAAATTGCGGTAATAAAACGAGCGAAATATTTAAAATTTACAGACGACGTTGCGTCAAATTTAAAACCTAAAAGCAAAAGGAAATTTAAAAAGAAAGAGGCGGAGAATCTCCGCCAAAAAGTAAAATTATTCGGCTTTAAATCCGCCGCCAAATGCCTTATAGACATTCACGACGGAGTCGATGAGGCTTAAATTTGCCGCGATGTCTTGGAGTCTAACCGAGAGCAGGTTGCGCTGTGCATCGAGTAGCTCCAGATGCCCGGTGTAGCCCTCCTCGAACTGATCCTTGGCTAGCTTATAAATTTTTTCTTGCGAGAGCAGGAGTTCTTTGACTTGATTTAGCGTTAGTTTGGCGTTTTTGCGGTTGTTTAGCGCGTCTCTAACCTCACCTAGAGCCTTTTTGATCGCGGCTTCATAGGCTACGGCCGCGATTTGCTCGTTGGTTTCGGCGATGCGGACGTTGTTTTTGGTTCTGCCGTAGTCGAAAATTTTCTGTACCAAAGTGCCGCCTATGCTCCACGTGTTGGCGTTACTGATAAAGATATTTTCAAAATCTACGCTAGAAAATCCAAAAAGTCCCGTTAGCGAGATGGACGGTAGATAGTCGGCCTTTGCGACGCCGATTAGCGCGTTGGTCGCGTTTAGATCGGCGTAGGCTTTAGCTACGTCGCTCCTTCGCAGTAGTATGTCCGCGCTCACGCCCGCGCTTACTTCGGGCTCTTTGGGTAGCATTTTAGCGCTCTGCACGGCTCCGTTTAGGATCTCGTCGTTTGATTTGCCCGTTAGCACCGCTACTGACGTTAGAGCCTGAGATAGCGAGGTTTGCACCTCCAGCAGGCTTACTTTTGCGCTCTGCACGGCGGCTTTGCTTTGTAGATAGGTCGTCTCGTTTATGCCGCCTAGATCAAGCTGCGTTTTGCGAAGCGCCAGCGTCTCCTCGTAGGTTTTTAGCGTGTCTTTTAACACGGCTTCGCGCATATTTAGTGCCACGAGCGCGAAGTAGCTTTTAGCCACGCTAGAGCTTATGCTAAGGCGCGCGGTGGCGTAGTCGAGCTTGGTCGCGTTTAGACTAGCTTTAGCCGACTCGACGCTGTTTCTCACTCTGCCCCACAGGTCTATCTCGTAGCTAAGGCCTAAATTTACCTGCGATGTTCGGTAGCGCGTCTGAGGCTGCTTGGTGTAGGTTTCGCCGCTACTTTTTGCTTTTGTGTAGCCGACGTTTAAATTTACGCTGGGAAAAAGGTCGGCCTCCGAGATGCCTAGGCTTGCGGCCGCTTTTTGTAAATTTAAATAAGCCGTGCGGAGGTCGGTGTTTTTCTCTAGCGCGCTAGCTACGAGGGCGTTTAGGTTTTCGTCGCCAAATTCCTTCCACCACTCGTCTCTGATGTCGCTAGTTTCAAATTTATACGTAGATTCAAATTTCGTATCAACCTCGGGGATTTCTGGTCGAAACGAGCAGCCGGCTAAAAATATTGCTACGGCTAAAGCTAAAATTTTATACATTTTTGACCTCCTGTGCTCCGCTTGGTTTTTTGTCCCAGACTTTGTTGTTTAGCTTTTCTAGCAGATAGTAAAACATCGGTATGAAAAATATCGCTATCGTAGTGGCCGCTATCATACCGCCGACCACGCCCGTGCCTAGCGAGTGGCGAGACGCCGCGCCCGCGCCCGTGCTGATAACCATCGGGAAAACGCCTAAAGTAAATGCGAGCGAGGTCATGACGATCGGGCGGAAGCGAAGCCTTGCCGCATTAACGGCTGCGTCAAATACGCTCTTACCCGCCAGTCTTTCTTGCATCGCAAATTCTACGATAAGGATAGCGTTTTTAGCCGATAGACCGATGAGAAGTAGTAGTCCGATCTGGAAGTAGATGTCATTTGTTAGCCCTCTAGCCCAAACGGCGACTAACGAGCCGAAAACCGCGAACGGAACGGCGGTGATGACGGCTAGCGGGATTAGCCAGCGCTCATACTGCGCCGCTAGGATCAAAAACACGAAAATCATACCGAATATAAACGCCGTCGAGCCCGTGCCTTGCGAGCTAACCTCCTGATAGGCCGTGCCCGCCCAGCTGATCGAGTACTCCTCCGTACTTAGCGTTTGCTCGACCACCTCTTGTATCGCTTTTATCGCGTCTCCCGACGTGTAGCCCGGTTTTGGATCGCCTTGGATCTTAGCTGCCGGGAAAAGGTTAAACCTATCCACGATATCCGGACCCAAAATTCTGGTTAGGGTGGCGACGGAGTTTAGTGGTATCATCTCGCCGCCTTTTGAGCGGACGTAAATTTTACGCAAATCTTCGGGGTTGTTTCTAAAGCCCTCTTCGCCTCTAGCATAGACGCGATAGGATTTGCCGAAAAGGTTGAAGTCGTTGACGTAATACGAGCCGAAAGTTGAGCCGATCGCGCTAAAAATTTCGCTCTCGCTCACGCCGAACATCTGGGCTTTTTGCCTATCGACGTCGATTTTAAACTGGCGGTAATT
Source organism: uncultured Campylobacter sp. (assembly GCA_963519525.1). Classification (GTDB taxonomy): domain Bacteria; phylum Campylobacterota; class Campylobacteria; order Campylobacterales; family Campylobacteraceae; genus Campylobacter_A. The sequence goes on along the minus strand of CAUQOI010000106.1, from coordinate 3,308 downwards.
AGTCTCTAGCGTCGAGCGCACGCTGGTTAGATCCGGGCGAGCTTTTGCCGCTGCGACTACTTTTTTCACATCGGCTTCGATCTGGGAGTAGCTTTTGCCGCTTTTATTTTGTAGATACATCTCAAAGCCGCCCGTCATCGAAAGACCCATGATAGGCGGGACGTTTACGACAAAGCTCATCGACTCCTTCGAGCCCCAAAGCATACCGTTAAAAGGCCCGGTTAGCGCATCTGCTTGGCTATCCGGCGTTTTTCTCTGGCTCCAGTCTTTTAGCTTGACGAAGCTGATGGCTGAGTTTTCTCTAAGCGCGCCCGCGATCATATCGTATCCGGCAAAACCCATCGTAAATTCGACGTTTGGATTGCTTAGAATCATGTTGCTAATAGCTTTTACCTCTTCTTTGGTTTTTAGCATATTGCTTGACGGCGGTAGCGAAGTGATAACCATCAGCGCGCCCTTATCCTCGGACGGTACGAGGCCGCTAGGGACTTTTTTAAACAGCTCGTAAGTCGCAAAACCCATGACGCCTATCAAAATAAGGCTGATGATAACGTGACGCAGTACTGTTGCCACGCCTGCGCTAAAAATTTTCGTACTCCAGTCGAAAAAGTCGTTAAATTTCTGCACGAACCAAAACGGTTTGCTCTCTTGTTTTTTTAGCATAACGCCGCAAAGCGCCGGAGTAAGCGTAAGCGCGACGAAGCCCGAGATACAAACCGAAGTAACCAGCGTAAGCGCGAACTGGCGCTGGATCACGCCGACAAAGCCCTCCATAAAAGAAACCGGGACGAAAACGGCGGATAAAACCAGCACGATCGATATGACGGGGGTTTGCACCTCCTCCATCGCCTTATAGGTCGCTTCTTTGACTGTGATGTCTTTTTCCTCGTGTAAAATTCTCTCCACGTTTTCGATAACGATGATGGCATCGTCTACGACGATACCGATAGCAAGGATGAGCGCGAAAAGAGTGATTAAATTTATACTAAATCCCATCGCGTATAGTCCGCCAAAGGTGCCGATTATGGACACGGGAACGGCTAGCATCGGGATCACGGTCGCGCGGAAGCTCTTTAAAAACATATACATAACGATGATAACTAGGATCATTGCCTCGATAAAGGTTTTTACGACTTCGTGGATAGAGACTTCGATAAATTCGGTCGGGTTATATGCGATCGTGTGCGTAAATCCTTCGGGGAAATTTTTACTTAGCTCGTCTAGCTTTGCGTTTACCGCTTGCGCCGTGGCTAGGGCGTTAGCGTCGTTTTGCATGAAGATTAAAAGCGGGATGGCGTCTTGGCCGTTTAGCATCGAGTCAGATGCGTAGCTAGCCGCTCCAAGCTCCACCGTGGCTACGTCTTTTAGTTTTAGCGTCGCGCCGTCTGAGCTTTTGATGATTATATCGCCAAACTGCGCGGCGTTTTTGAGTCGTCCGCCCGTGCGAACGGAATAAACGTAAGGATTATCGCCGTCTGACGGCTGCTCGCCTATCTTACCGGCGGCGTATTGGCTATTTTGGATTTTTACTTGGGCGATTACGTCGCTAGGAGTTAGCTTGTAGTAGGCGAGCAGATCGGGCTTTAGCCAAATGCGCATCGAGTACTCTTTGCTGCCGATTAGCACGGTATCGCCCACGCCGTTAACCCTTTTAACCTCGTCTGCTATGTTTAAATTTACGTAGTTATACATCTCGATAGAGTTCATTTTCGGACTGGTAAAGCCTATAACCTCTAGGATCGAGCCGCTGCGTTCGCGTACGGTCACGCCCATGTTTTGCACCTCTTGAGGCAGTCTTGAGAGTGCGGCTTGGACGCGGTTGTTTACGTCGATCGTGGCTTGCTTGGCTGAGGTGCCGATTTTGAAATAGACATTGATGCTTAGCGAGCCGCTCGAGCTTGAGGTGCTTTGCATATAGAGCATGTTTTCTACGCCGTTTATCTGATCCTCGATCGCACTGGCTACTGAGTCGGAGATGGTCTGAGCGTCGGCGCCGGTGTAGACGGCGCTAACGGAAATTTGAGGCGGAGTTAGCTTGGGATACTCCTCGATAGGAAGCCCCTTTATCGCCATTGCACCCGCGATAACTATGATGATAGATACGACGGTGGCAAATATCGGGCGATTTATAAAAAATCTAGAAAACATCACTTAGCCTTTTCTTGCTCGTTTTTAGGCTCTAAATTTGCGCCTTTGCCAAAGCTTTCTGTTAGGTCTTTATCTATCTCGATGGGTGCACCCACGCCGATTTTTAGGAAGTTGTTCATTATGATTTTATCACCTTCGTTTAGTCCCTCGCTAACGACTGCGGCGTCTTTGGTTTGGTAGGTGATTTTTACGTCCTTGGAGGCTACTTTATCGTCCTCTACGACTAGCACGTAGGTCTTGACGTCTGTTTGCTGGAGCGCTACCTGAGGGATTTTAAAACCGTCTTTTTGGTAAAATCCACCCATTGTCACGTGGCCGAACATGCCAGGTAGCAGCTTGCCCTCGTCGTTGTTAAATTCAGCTTTGGCTAAAACGCTGCCCATGTTTGTATTTACGACGTTATCGATGAAATTTACCTTGCCGTTAAACTCTCCAGGACCTACTTTTAGTACGGCGTCCGAGTTTGCTTGCGCCCAGAGGCCGCTTTCTTGCATTTTGACGCGGTTTAGGTTATCGACGTCGGAGATGTGAAAGTGCGCCTCGATCGGGTTGATTTTGGTTAGGCGTACTAGCTGGGTCGTGTTTGCCGCAACCAGCGAGCCTACGTCTACAAGATTATCGCCCAAAACGCCGTCAAAAGGTGCGGTTATGATTGTGTAGCCTAGGTCTATTTTGGCGTTTTTGGCGGTTGCTCTGGCGCTTAGTAGAGTTGCGTTTGCGATCTCGAGCGCCGAAACTGCCGCGTCGTACTCTTTTTGCGAAACGGCGTTTTTCTTATATAAATTTGAAATTCTGTTAAATTCGGTTTGAGCGTTTTTTAAATTTGCGTTTGCTACGCCGATAGCGGCCTCAAGCGCGTCGTAGCTGGCTTGGTATTTTTCGGGATCTATCAAAAATAGCTTGTCGCCTGCTTTTACGTTGTCGCCTGCTTTAAAAAATTGCTTGGTTATCGTGCCGCTTACTTTTGGATATATGATTACGTCTTGCTGGCTCGTTAGGGTCGCGGTGTAGTCAAAGCTGATCGGCACGTCTGATTTTTTGGCTACGAATACATCAACCTTTGACGGCGGCATTTGCCGTTGTTGTCCGGCTACGGCCGCACTTTTTTTATCGTTACTATCAAAGCATGCCGTAAAAAGCAGCGACGCCAATAACAAAAC
>CAUQOI010000105.1:0-6529 GCA_963519525.1 uncultured Campylobacter sp. | reverse complement strand
CATTTCACTTTTAATGAAGGGGTCGCTGGTTCGAGTCCAGCACAGGACACCATTTATTTTTTTGTTAAATTTGGGTCGCTTAGCTCAGTTGGTAGAGCGCCACCCTTACAAGGTGGATGTCATAAGTTCGAGTCTTATAGCGACCACCATTTTAGGTGCAGCGGTAGTTCAGTTGGTTAGAATGCCGCCCTGTCACGGCGGAGGTCGCGGGTTCGAGCCCCGTCCGCTGCGCCATTTGCCTCGTTAGCTCAGTTGGTAGAGCATATCACTCTTAATGATGGGGTCGTAGGTTCGAGCCCTACACGGGGCACCACGATTTATTTTATCATTGTTGGCCCTTTCGTCTAGCGGTTAGGACACCAGCCTCTCACGTTGGTAACACGAGTTCGATTCTCGTAAGGGTCACCAATCCAATTTTTAAATTTACAACTTCGCTTTTTAAGTTACCTTATACAAAAACTATACTTAAATATAAACCCAAATTGGCATATCTCTAGCTTTTATAAAAAGCCTCAACCGCAAGCATTTAATTTCACGCCAATTCTGTTTTTAATAGTAATAATAATCAAAGAACTATGCAATCATGGGAGCATTAATTAGATTAAAAATACTCCAAAAACTATCTGTAAATTTGTTTCAAGTAAATTTTAAAAATCATAAAATTCTGAACGCTATTTTTTACCGATATTATTTCAAATTTAAAAATAAACAGAGAAGTACTCAGGCAAGTAGCAAAAATTTGCCATCCCAAAGGCAAATTCAGCTAAATCCCAAGCCTATTCTTTGCCGCTTGCGTGATCTCCTCTTCGTAGTCATAGTATTCAAATGTCGCGCCGTGCTGAAACGCGCCGTTTAGGATGTCGCCGCTTTGGCGATTTTTTAGGTCTATCTCGGCGATCTTAAAGCCATCCAGCGTCTCGCAAAACTCCCTAAGTCGCGACGGCGGATTTTTAAGCTTTGTAAATAAAAAACAAAATCCGCTCCCGCCGTTTCGCCCTACGCGCCCGCGCAGCTGATGCAGACTCGCTAGTCCTAGCCTCTCTGCGCCAACGATCACGATCGTGCTAAGCCGCGGAAGCGAGATGCCGACCTCGACCACCGTAGTCGATAGTAGCACGTCGCCGCGCTCGCGAAATTCGCGCAGCACCTGCTCTTTTTCCTTATCCTTGCCGTGCGTGACGTAGACGTTTGCGAAATTTGCCCGCCAAAACCCTTGCGCCTCCTCTAGCCCCTGATAGTTCAAGCTTTCTCTGCCCTCCACGAGCGGGTATATCACGGCGACTTGCTTGCTTTTGGCGATTTGCGCTTTGATATGCGCCAGCAACTCGCCAAAGTCCACACTCTGTAAAATTTGAGTGTGGATGTGTTTTTCAAATGGCATCTGCTGCAGAAAACTAAACTCCGCGAAGCTACTTTGTATCATGCTTAGCGTGCGTGGGATCGGCGTTGCCGAAAACTGCACCACGTGAGCCCTAGTTTCATCCGCTGTTCTTGATTGCCGGTTTTTTGGAACTTTTGCCGTCAAATTTGCATGCTCGTCATCCTCAAATTCGCCGTCCGCTTCATCAAGCTGCGGGTCTCGCCCAAGCTCTCCGCTAGCTAGAGCGTTGATTTTCTCGCGCTGATTCGAGCCGAAACGGTGCTGCTCGTCTATCATAACAAGCGGTGCAGCCGGCAAATTTTGATACAGCAAAACGTGCGTGCCAATAATGAGATTTACGCCGTCAAATTCGGGTTTATCGCCGCTTTTAACTAGCAAAACGCGCATAAAATCAGGCAGCAAGCGCGCCGCCTCTGCGTAAATTTGCTCGGCTAGTATCGATGTCGGCGCCATGATGAGCGCAGGCTGAGGATAGACGCTAAGCGCGGCGGCTAGCATAACAAGCGTCTTGCCGCTGCCCACATCGCCCATCATGACGCGTCGTACCGCCTCCTCGCCGCTAAAGTCCGCGCGTAGATCAGCGATAGCGTTTAGCTGGTCGAAAGTCGGCGTAAACGGCAAATTTTTAAGCCACGAAGAGATATCAAAAAGCTTGATTTTAGGCGCTTTAAAATGCATTTTTTTTGCGTTTAGCTTTTTTAGGTAGTTATAAATTTCAACGAATTTTAGCACGTCCGCGCCCGCTTTTTCGCGAACGAGCGCGTCCAGTATCGCGACGCTTTTTTCATCACCTCGATGCAAATCAAGCAAAAACCGAGCCTCCTTAGGCGCGAGTCCCGCCTCAAGCAAATTGGGCAAATTGACATACTTTTGTATTAAGTTTTTAAACGAATCGTCTCTGAGAGAGAGCTTGTATTTGGGTATGATTTCGTTTATTTTCGTGACGATTTTGGGATTGGTTAGCTGCCACGAGCCGTAGGCGTAGGCGCATTTGCCGCTTACAAACACGCTTTTGCCGACCTTAAATGCGCCGTGATGCCAGGGCTTGGCGTTAAAAATCACGATTTTGACGTTTTGCTCCCACGCCTCGCACCAGCATACGGCGTGTAGCATTCCGCCTTGGCGATACGCGCTTTTTATCTCTACAGCGACGCTCACGTGTCCGTCTTTTGGTGCGGCGGCCAGGCTCGTATCTTCAAAGCTTTTAGGAAGCTTTAGCGCTAGATCGAGCAGAGTGGTTACACCGATTTTTTTTAGATTTGTTCTATCTTTTTCATCAAATTTCATTGTAAAGCACGGCAAAACTGAGCTTTTCTATCTCTGCATGCTCCGCTATAAACGCGTTTAGCTCGGCAAGCTTTAGCTTTGATATTTTTTCTAGCTCGTCTTTAAAATTTCCTAGTTTAAAGCCGTTATAAAACTCGCTCTGAGCGATGTTTAGGCGGTTAAAAAGCGTTTCTTGTCGTAGCGGCTGCGAGCCTAGCAAAAATCTTTTAGCCTGCGCTAGCTCGCCTGCCTTTACGCCGTTTTTGACGAATTTTGCAAATTCGTCTTTCACGACCGCGACCGCCTCGCTCCTGCTTTCGTTTTTGGTTTGCAGATAACCCCAAATTTGCGAGTGGCTCAGCGCAAATTCGCTCCTAGCATACGCCGAATACGCCAGCCCGCGCTTCACGCGGATCTCCTCCATCAGCCTACTACCAAAGCCGCCTTCGCCCAAAATAAACGTCGCGACCTTGGCTTTATAGCGCTCTTCGCGGGAAACGTCAAAAGGCGCACCGAAGTAAATATAAGCTTGCTCGCTAGGTTTGATGATGGCTTTTTCGCCGCATTTTTCATCGGTTTTTAAAAGCCTTAGCTCGCGCGGCTCGCCAGCCTTTAGCGAGCTTAAAATCTCGTCTAAATTTAGCTCCTCAGGCGTCACTTCACCGCCCAGCACTACGAATAAATTTGCCAGATCAAGCTTGCTAGAGATGAAGTTTTTAACGTCCTCTAGCGTGATACTCTCTACGCTTTGCTTCGTGCCGATGCTAGGCCTTGCTAGATTCGTACCGGGATATAGCAGCCCGTTTAGCGCGACTCTAGCTAGATAGTCGTAGTCGCTCTCGTTGCTAGATATCTCGCCCAGCGTCAAGGTTCGCACCTTCTCAAAGCTTTTTTGGCTTAAATTCGGCTCCTCTAAAAGCTCTTTTAGCTTGGCAAGTGCGAAAGAAAAGTGCTCCTTTAAGCAGTTTAGCTCAAACGCAAACGTCTCAAATCCCGCGCTCGCGTAAAGGTTAATCGCGCGCGTTTCAAGCTCTTTGGCAAAGCCCGCAGCACCCTTGCTTAGCGTGCCTTCGTCGAAAATTTTAGCGACGAATTTAGCAAGTCCGGCCTTCTCCTCCGCGCAAGCTCCGGCAACCTTGAAAATGAGCTTTAGGCTCACCGCTGGCAAGGTTTTGCTCGCCTCGTAAACGGTCGGGATTTGTAAATTTGCGGCTTTTAAATTTATGATTTTCATCAATAAAACCTTTCTAAAATATCGTAATTGGTATTGCGTTTGGCGGGTTTTTCGCCGATGTCTTTGATGAGGCGTATCATCTCGTCTTGATTCATTCGGTAGCTAGCGCCCGCGGCCTTGACGACGTTTTCCTCCATCATCGTGCTACCTAAATCATTTGCGCCAAACAGTAACGCCAGCTGCCCGATGTAGCTGCCCTGCGTGACCCAGCTGCTTTGGATATTTGGTACATTGTCTAAAAACAGCCTAGAGACCGCAAGCAGGCGCAGATAGCGATTCGAGCTTTGCTTTTTGATCTCGGGACGTTCGGCGGCTAGGCGCGTGTTTAGCCCCTGAAAGCTCCACAAGATAAACGCTCTAAAGCCGCCCGTCTCGTCCTGCAAGCTCCTGATATGCTCCCAGTGTTCCACAATCTCGCGCGTGGTTTCTACGGTGCCAAACATCATCGTAGCCGTCGTCTTTAGCCCCTCCTCGTGCGCCTCGCGGTGGATGCGCAGCCAGGTCTCTACATCGCATTTTTTAGGCGCGATCACGTCGCGAACGCGGTCGCTAAGTATCTCTGCTCCGGCTCCTGGCATCGAGTAGAGCCCCTTTTCTCGCAGACGGCGTAACGCCTCTTTTGTACTGATGCGCGAGATCCTCGCGATATAGTCGATCTCTACCGCCGAAAATCCGTGAATCGTGATGCTTGGGTATTTTTTCGCGATAAACTCCACGAGATCCTCGTACCACTCGATTTTTAGCTTCGGATGTACGCCGCCTTGAAACAAAATTTGCGTCCCGCCGATAGCGATGAGCTCCTCGATCTTTTGCCCGATCTCCTCAAAGCTAAGAACGTAGGCGTCCTCGTCCTTATGATCGCGGTAAAACGCGCAAAATTTACAGTCCACCCAGCACGCGTTCGTGTAGTTGATGTTTCTATCCACGATAAAGGTCGTGACGCCGTCTGGATGCAGCTCGCGCTTGCGCGCTAGAGCCATCGCTCCAAGCTCGTTTAGCTCAGCGTTTTCTATCAAATTTACCGCCTCGTCCACGCTTAGTCTAGTCAAATTTTTCCTTTAAATTTTTTACGCGAGTTTAGCGAAAAACGCTTTTATCTTTGATAAATTCACGTTTTTTGACGTCTTGCGGATACTATTTTACGGCATACGAAAAATAAAAGAAATGATTTTAAAATCCGCAAAAGACGCTCTCGAGCTAAAATTTAGCCTTTTGGTGCTAGCTGCCATGCTCCGCACCGTCACAGATAGTCGATCGCATAAAACCTAGAGTCAAATTTGCAACGGCTTTTTAAATTTAACCCGATTTATAAAGCTTAAATTTGATAAAATCCCGAGACATTTTATCAAAGGAGAAAAGATGAAAAATTTAGTTTTAGCTGCTATTTTGGCGCTATTTTTTGCAGGTTGCGCGGCAAACAAACCAGCTCCGGCCGAACAAAACGCACAGGAGTATCGCCACGCCACGCAGATAAAAGACGCTAGCTGCCCGCATCACGGTACGGTAAACGCTAGCTGCGCACAGTCTCACGCAGAGATGAAAGAGTGCCCTCATCACGGAAATCACGGAGCGGATAAAAGCCCGGGCTGCGGCGGCGATAGCGCCAAATCAAAACCATGCCCAAAATGCGACGCAAAAGCGCAAGACTACACACAACATAAAGGTTGCACTGCTCATCACGGCAAAAGCCGCGCAAACGACGAAGCGCACGCCTGCCCTCATCACAAACGCTAAAATTTAAATGCGGTCAAGGTCAAATTTGATCGCATTTTCGCTCAAATTCATGCCCGCAAAAGCAGCGCGGAGTATTAAATTTTAATTTATTTATAGTTAATTTACATATTTAAAATTTGAGTTTATAATCCCTTTATTAATTCAAAGGAGAGAAAATGATCAAATACTGGGTTCTTCTAGGCATAAGTATCACGCTAGAGGTGGTTGCGACTTCGCTTTTAAAGTTAAGCGACGGCTTTGCAAAGCCCTTATACGCCGTTGGTTCGCTCGTTTTATTCGGGGTTTTATTCTACCTGCTTGCGATAGTTTTTAGGCATATTCCCATGGGTATAGCTTACGCTATATGGTCCGGGGCGGGCATAGTTCTCATCTCGGCGATAGCTTTTTTTTTATGGGACAAAAGCTTGATTTGCCAGCAATCATCGGCATAGGCATGATAGTAGCCGGAGTGGTTGTTATAAATCTATTTTCAAAGAGCGTTAGTCACTAAACGTATATTAAATCAAGCTAAAAGCAGCGGTAAAAACCACTCCGTCGCTGCAAATTTAACGTAAAAATCCAAACTGCAATAAAGTCTCAAAAATTACCGCCGCCAAATTATGCCGTCTAAAGATATAAATTTAAACGGCATAATTTGATCCGCAAGAATAAAATTTAATCCCGCTGTAAAACGACTTTATTGCCTTTGGTGCCAAGCACGCGCACCTTTGCGCCTTCGGCTAAATTCCCGTCGTAGCGCCACAAAGTACCTTTAAAATAAACCATGCCCTCTCTGATCTCACCCTCGCCGCTCTCGTTTAAAAAATCGTCCTTAACTTCGCTCTCGTGCTGGTTAAATTTGGCCTTTAGAGGCTTTCTGAGCGCAAAAAGCAGGACTAGCGAGATGATAGCGATGAGTAAAATTTGATACTCCC
>CAUQOI010000104.1:0-6746 GCA_963519525.1 uncultured Campylobacter sp. | reverse complement strand
CCGTCAAAGCCGTAGTTCCCGTCCAAATTTAGCCCGTAAACGCGCACGTTTTCGCTGTTCATCGCAAAATAATCTCCGCGCGCGCAGACGTTTTTTATCTTCACGTCCTCACAGCTCCACAGCGTCTCCTCGGCCTGGGTCAAATTTACGTTTTCTAGCCTCACGTTTTGGCACCTGCGAAAGGATTTTGGCGCTTGGATTAGCGTGTCTTTAAAGCTAACATCCTGCGCGTACCAGATGCCCGCGCGCGCCGTCTGCATCAAAAATCCGTCCTCCACGGCGACGTTTTTAGTGTACCACAGCGGATATTTCCACTCGAAAGTGCAGTTTTTTAGGCGCAAATTTTGCCCGTGCTTTAGCGGCGACTCTCCCGCTGCAAACCCGCACCGCTCAAACTCCGCGTCCTTTGCGCCAAACATCGCGCGCTCGCCGATAAATTTTTGCTCGACAAATTTTTGCATATTTCGCCTCCGTCGTTTTTGTTGATTATATCGGTTTTACGGCAACAAGGGTGTAAATTTTAAAAATCGGAGCAAATTTGTGAAGCAAACGGGTAAATTTAAGCAGTAGAAAAATCTAGGCGGCGTTTTACTAAAATCCAAGCGTTCAGGCGTTGCTATTGTCTTTCGGAGTCCTATTTTCCCAAACGCTTGGCAGGAAAAGGTAAGATTTAGACTAGCGCAAAGGATGGAAACGCGAGCCTAAATTTTACCTCTTGCGGTCAAATTTGCCGTATCCGAGCGGGTGCGGACGAGCGTCAAATTTGATCTAAATTTAAAGCCTGCGACCCGTCAAATTTGAGCGGGCAAATTTAACCGAGCCGCAAGCGCAAAATCCAAATTTACCAAAAAGCGGCCCCGAAGCGCACCGGCCGGGAGCCGCTAAATTTTACTTCTCAAACGCCTTTTCTAGGCTAAACGGAAACGCCTGATAGCCCATCGCGTTTGTCATTTTGATTTCGATGCTAGGCTCTTTTGCGCCCCATTCAAACTCGTTGATGTGAGGGCTAGGCACGCCGACCGGACGGCCCTTAGCGATGTCAAACTGCATGCCCGCGACCGCCGAGTAAACCATCACGCTATCTAGGTCGTCTTGATACTGCGCTAGCGAAGTAACCGAGCTGTACCACTCGCTGCCGCGCTGTTTGCCGTACTCCCAGACTTGCTCGACGGTTTTAGCTTTTTCGTCGATTTTATAGACGACCGCTCGTGAGTATTTCATACCCGCCATCGCAGGCTGCTCCATGCCGCGCGTGTCGCCGTTGTCAAAGACGGTGAGATACACTACGCCCTTTTTGGACTTGCTATCGATGCGAAATGCCGTATGCTGCGTCCACTGCCAGTCAAATCCACCCTTCTCGCTCTCATATCCTGGGCATTTTGAGTACTCGTCCTCGCAGACGATCTTTTTGCCGTTTTTATCGACGGGCTGGAGCAAATAGCCCTTAAACTGATCCTTCCAGCCTTTGTGCGCGCCCATTATCCATTTGACTTTTTTGTCGCGGCCGATCTTTATGACGGCATCTTGGTGGCGGCTGGAGATGATGATGCTATCGTCGCTTGGATCATAATCCACGCTATTTACGTGCGCCCAGTTGCGTCCGGGACCCGAGCCCACGATGTCGCCCCATTTTTCGTTTGTATCCATCGCGGCTAGCTCATCCGTACTCGCGGTGTGGCCCGCTTTGCTAGCGTCGATGTTTAGGCACACCGCGCCCTGATCGAGAGTTTTTAGCACGATGTCGCGGTACGGATCGAGAATTTCATACAGCCTAAAATCATCTACGACGTTGCCGTCGCGATCGACCTCGACGATTACGTCGCGCACGGTGCGGACGTTTTTGCCGTCGGCGCGTTTATAGTTGGCGTTTGCCGCGCGGAGGAAATAATGCCCGTTTTGCGCTACGTCCATCGAGTGCGAGAAGTCGTTGTAGCCAGCAGGCAGCTCACGGTTAAAGATTTCGCGGCCCATTATGTCGTATTTGGCGTATCTTTGGCCATATCCCCACGTCATCGCGCCGTCGTCGTTTTGTTTAAAGCCCATCATGACGCCCGCGCTAAAGGGCTGCTTGAGGTCGTAAATTTTACTAGGTTCTAGATACCAGCGCACTTCGCCTTTGGTGTCTAGCACGAAGTTGTTCGGGCTATAGTTCCACTCGATCGCGCCGCCGGCCGGGTTGTTCCACACGACTTTGGTGCCTTTGCCCGTTTTATTTACGAAGTTATTTACGTAGTAAAGGCGGTTGGCAAATTTAGCGCTCGGAGCCTTTACGACTTCGATTTTATCAAATAGCGCACCCTTTTGAGACGGCATGCCAGAGCTCTCTAAGTAGATCGCTGGAGCGTAAATTTTATAGGTTTCTTTTACACGTTCGGTTTGGCCCTTGTAAATTTTATCATACTCGACTTCGACGGTATTTTGATAGTCCGGATATAGTCCGAAAACCGGGATTCCGCCGTGCGTGCGCAGATGCTTGTCGGCGACTTTATAGCTGATAACCTGACCACCCGGCTTTGGTACGATAGTGACTTTCGCGTTTGCTAGCGTGTAGCCGCCGTTTTTGATCACCGCCGTTAGAGGCGCGATGTCGTATGGGTTTACGACTACTTCGCCGATTTTGCCGGGTATTCCGTAATCGATGTGCGAGCCGCTAGGTCCGCCTATAGCTAGCGCGGCCGTGCTTAGACCGCCGAGTAACGCCGCAGCTAGGGCGACTGACGAGAGAGTTTTTTTCATCTTTTCTCCTTTATAATAAATCGTTTCATTGCCGTAATTTTATTGAATATTTCTAACGTGAAAATCACGCTATTATTATAAATAGCTTAAATCCAAAAAATAATTCAAATTTTTATATTTTCCGCTAAAATTTAGCCCAAATTTTACGAATTTAATCTAAAATTTATCTTAGCGTGAGTTCTGCGGCGGCGAGAGGATATAAAATTAACCCAAACGAAATCATTTTAAGGAGCACTCCATGAACCTACTTTCTAAATTTACAAAAGGCTTTCTAGCCGTAGCGATGTTCGGCGCCATAAGCGCTGCCGCGTTTACCGAGGGCGAGGACTACGTAAAGCTCGAAAAACCGCTATCAGTGGAGCAAAACACGCTAGTTAAGGTCTTTAGCTACGCATGCCCGTTTTGCTACAAATACGATAAAACCGTAACGCCAAAGGTAGTTGAGAAAATTTCCGGCTTAAAATACGTACCGTTTCATCTAAAAACCAAGGGCGAATACGGCGAGCTCGGAAGTAAAATTTTAGCCGTTTTAGCCGTGATGGACGAGGAAAAGGGCGTGAGCCTGCTAGATGAAAACTCACTGTTTAAAAAGGCGAAATTTGCCTACTACAAGGCCTATCACGATCAAAAGCAGCGCTGGAGCGACGGCAAAGACGAGGCTGCGTTTTTAAAGACGGGGCTTGATGCAGCCGGTATCAGCGAAGCGGACTATCAAAAAAAGCTAGAGGACCCAAAAGTCGCCGAACTGCTTAAAAAATGGGACGAGAGCTACGACGTAGCCAAGATCCAGGGCGTGCCGGCGTTTGTCGTAAACGGCAAATACCTCATCATGACGAAGTCCATCAGTTCTATCGACGGCATGGCGCAGCTAATTGAAGAGCTGCTCAAAAAATAGGGCGCGGGCATGAAATTTGCGGAAAAAATAGCGAAATTCGCAGAAAGCCGCCTGCCGTGGGTGATCCTTATAGCGGTGAGCGTAGGGCTTGTTATCCTCGCGCACTCGCTGTTTCAAAACTACGTCTATATGCCGCCTTGCGAGCAGTGCGTCTATATCCGCTTTGCATTTTTGTGCATGGCACTAGGAGGGCTAGTCGCGATCATAAATCCCAAAAATTTGCTCCTCGCCGCGCTTGGCTACCTGCTAGCCTTTTGGGGCGCGATCCAGGGCATAATGTATAGCGTCAAGCTCGCCAAGATCCACGACGCCGTGCACGGAGACGATCCCTTTGGCGTACAGGGCTGCTCGACCGAGCCGCACTATCCGTTTGGCCTGCCGCTTGAGCGGTGGGCGCCCGATTGGTTCTTGCCTACGGGCGACTGCGGCTACGACAGTCCGCTAGTGCCCGAGGGCGTCACGCTAGACGGCTTTCAGAAGTATCTCGTCGATCTTTATGGGGACGGCTGGTACCTGATCCCATCAAGCAAATTTATGTCGATGGCGGACTGTACGCTCGTAGGCTTTGGCGTCTGCTTCGTCGTGCTCGCCGCGATGTTTATTTGCAAAATTTTAACTATCAAGAAAGCTTAAATCGGTCTAAATTTAGACCGATTTTGCTATACTCGCCGCATGAAAGCCTTACGCGAACATAATTTTAAAATCTACTTCATCATCATTTTCGCAAGCCTTTTCGTGGTGCTTTTGGGCGTGAAAAACTACGAGGACGCCAAGGCGCAGATCGCGGCGCTAGCGGATAAAAACAAGATCGCCGCTAGCGAAAATATGGTCGGGAACTTCTCGTTTTGGCTGGATGAACAGCTGCGCTCGCTGGTGCGCGCGGCTAAATTTATAGAAAACGCGGGCATCTCGCAAGATAGCGAAAAACTCGGCGGCTTCATACGGCTTTTTAAAGCAAACTCCGCGGAATTCGACGCCTTGCAGTTTTTGCGCGAGGACGGAGAAATTTTCGTAGACGGCAAGGAGCTAGGCGAGAACGAAGCTATGCCAAAGAGCCTGCGTACGGGGCTTGTGTGGTTTGAGGAGACCAAAAACACGCTAGCGCCCACGGTAAATTTTATGCAGCGCCATAAAATTTTAGGCGAGCCGACGCTAAATTTATGCGTGCCCGTGCTGGACGGCAGCTCGTTTGCGGGGGTGTTTTGCGGCGTGGTGAAGCTGCAAAACATACTAAAAAATATGGAAAAATTTAAGCTAGCGCCCGATTCCTACGCCTTTATCGTCACGCACGGCGGCGAAATTTTAACGCCGATGAAGGACGCGGCGCTAAAAAAGCAGATCGAGGATAAATTTAAAGAGCTTTTTTTGCGGGGCGAAGATATCACGAGCCTAAATATCGGCTCAAATTTCATCTCCGTCGCAGAGATCCCCACGCTAAACTGGTTCATCGGTGCAGGTACGGATAACGAAAAGGAGCTTGCTGCGCTGCTTAACTCCGTGCTAAAAAACGCACTCATCCTGCTTTTTGCGTTCGCGGCACTAGCGCTCGTGGCGAATTTCTTACATAACTTTATGTACTCAAAAATCAAAAACCTGCAAGACGACTACGAGGCCCTACTCAAGCACAAAGCCCGCATGAGCGAGGCAGGCGAGCTAATCAGCGGCATAAATCATCAGTTTATTCAGCCGGTTAATTCGCTAAATTTGATGATCTCAAGCCTACTCATGCTGCAAAAAGACGGCAAGCTAGACGCCGCGACGCTAGAGCATATGCTGCAAAAAGGACAGGCTGCGACCGTGCTTTTAAGCGACACGATCGAGATTTTTAGAAATTTTTATAAAAGTAGCGACGCTCCGCAAAAATTTAGCGTGCAGCGCTGCATAAAAGACCTGCTAAAGCTCATGCACACCGAGCTTAGCAAAGCAAACGTCGCGGTAAGCCTGCGCGAGTTTAAAGACGAAGAGGCCACGCAGCGCATGGGCATCGTGCAACAAATTTTACTCATCCTCATACACAACGCAAAGGACGCGGTCATTGAGCGATACAAAGAGCAGATCGCCAAGCGGCAAGTTTTTTTGGACGTCAAATTTGAAAACGGCATGTGTAAAATATCCGTCACAGACTACGGCAGCGGCGTGAGCAAGGAGCTTCGGGATAAAATTTTAACCCAGCCAAAAACTACCAAAAAGCAAGGAAGCGGCATCGGGCTGTATTTCGGCAAAAAGCTGGCAAACGAAAAGCTCGCAGGCGACATTAGGCTGCTAAGCGCGGGCGATCCGACGACGTTTGAGCTCGGCTTTGAGATAAATTTAAAGGAGTGAGATGCAAGAGCATTTGAAGCTACTTAAAGACCTGACCGTCCTCATCGTCGAGGACGACGAGATCGCAAGGGAGCTGCTAATAGGCGGGCTAAAGCCCTACTGCCTAAGCGTCTGGGGCGCGGGCGACGGGCTGGAGGGGCTGGAGCGCTTTAAAAAGCTAGCCCCCGCCGTCGTCATCACCGACATCCACATGCCCGCGATGAACGGCTTTGAGATGATGAAGGAGATGATACGCATCAAACCGGCGCAAAAATTTATCGTCTTTACCTCCTACGACACCGACGACAATCTCATCAAAAGCATCGAGCACGGCGCGGCGTCGTTTCTAAAAAAGCCCGTCGATATCGCCGCACTTTGCCGCCTGCTAGTGGCTCTAACCTACGAAAAGGACGAAAAACTCGTGCGCCTGGGCCCACAAACCAGTATAAATCTCGCTAAAGAAAAGATCTACAAAAACGGCGAGGAGATCTATCTATCATTTTTGCAAAACAAGCTCTTTTGGCTCTTTGCGTACAACCTAAACAAACTCGTGAGCTACGAGATGATAGAGGAGTTCGTCTATGAGGGCGAGCAAACGAGCAAGGGCGCGATACAAAACGTCGTGCTAAGGCTGAAGCGGGAGCTGGGGGTTAAATTTAAAAATATCAGTGAAAGCGGGTATATACTGCTAAGCGGCGATCAAATTTAACTTTGCGGCTTGGCTTTTGAGCGTCTTTGAATGAGTTTGAAATTTTAAGCCTGCGGCAGACTACTTGTCTAGCCTTGACTTAAAATTTCTGCACAACATTCAAAT
>CAUQOI010000103.1:0-6762 GCA_963519525.1 uncultured Campylobacter sp. | reverse complement strand
GACGATCCCTTTAGTCTAACTCGTATGTGCGTGATCGCGGCAACGCTCGTTTTCATCGAGTTTTGCTCGCTAAATATCTACGCGCTTGGCGGAGCTATGCTAAAGAAATTTTTACAAACGCACCTAAGGCTGCTTGAAATTTGCACCGCCATTATCGTTTGCACGATCGGCGTACTTTTACTTTTTAGATAAATTTAGCCTCTTTTTATATAGCTTGGCTAAAATTTGCCCGGTTTGCGCTACATTTTTGGCAAAAGGAGAAAAAGATGAAAAAATTTCTATTTATACTTACAAATCAACCATACAACGGTACCGACAATGCTTACAACGCATTAAGGCTAGCTAAAACGCTAAAAGAAAAAGGCGAAGAGGTTAGAATTTTTCTAATGAACGACGCGGTCGATCTTGCGCGAAATATCACCAAAAAGCCGGAAAACTACTACGTAGATCTAGTAGCGATGTTAAAAGAGCTTTACGCTAGCGGCGCTATGCTAAAGGTTTGCGGTAGCTGCCAAACGAGGTGCGGTTTGCATGCGGGAGAGCCTTATTTCGAGGCTGAGGTGAAAGGCAGCATGGATATCTTGTCCGAGTGGGTTAGGCAGTGCGATCAAGTGATGACGTTTTAGAGTAGGCGAAAGAGAATTTATGAGCGTAACATTTAAAGTAAAAAACAAAAAGAAGCTTTTGGGCGGATATGAAAAGGCGCTAAGCGAGCGTGAAATTTCAGAGTTTATAGAGGGATTTTGCTTTTTTAATAGCCAAAACGACGAGCCGAGCGAGCTTTCGCTAAATGAAAACGTGATGATTGCAGGCGTATGGCAAAAGAGCGCTCGCGGCTTTGAGCTAAGCTACGAAGACGGCAAATATATCGTTCGGGTCTGTACTCCAAGCGGCGTTGGCGACTGGCAGACGGCGATTTTGTTTCTTTCTAAAATTTCAGCCAAAACCGGCTCGAAAATAGAACGCGACAATGAAGAAATTTACGATAGCGAGCAAATTTTAAAATTTGATTATGAAGCCGACATAATGTGGGGACTTGAAGCTCTAAAGGACGCAAAAGAGAAAAATCAAATGCTTTATATCTCTGGCCTGGAGCGTGACGTGGCGTTTGATGCGGTTATGATAGATGAAATTTTTGCAAGCGCTAGCCCTGCGGCTAAATTTGATGAGATGATGAGGCGGGTGCAGTATCTTGACGCTTATAGTGCAAGAGAGAATTTATACGAAGATAAAGACGGCAGCGAAATTTTTGGCGCATATACGCTTAGCGAAAATTTACCGACTATCTTGCCTTACGCCCCCTCTCCTTCGTGGCAGGCGCAAGAAGTTCTAGGAGATCGCAAGGTCTCGCGCTGGATACTTACGCTAGTAGTCGGCGTAGACGATAGGGATGCGCACGTGCTCGGCGAATGCGAATATGGCGCTTTTATGGCAAATCTACCAAAAGAAAAATATCGCTTCATAGACGCCGCAAATATACTGGTTGAGCCGCTTAGCGAAGAAGAGATGAGAGAAATTTTAAAAAAGGCAAACGAAACTTAAGTTAATAAACTGCCGAAATGAAAATTCGCCTCAGACTTGCTTAGAAATTTAAGTCGGTTTCAGGCGCGGATTTAAACTCGTAAAAGATAGGATTTTACCGGTATTGCCGCTTTTTAGCCTAAACTAATCTAGGCTTTGCGTGATTTGAAAAAGGATAAAAATGAAAATTTTAAAGGCTATTTTAGCGGCGGCATCGGCGATTTGTTATCTAAACTCGGCCGTTTTACCGCAAAGCGATTGGAGCAAAAGAGATCTAAAAGGCGAGGTTAAGAGCATGACGGCTACGGAGTACGAATACTCTACGGACGGCTCCGGGACGCTAGAAAATACGCGCGTAAAGCGGACGGAGTTTAACGAAAACGGCTATATAGTGCAAGAAACCGAGCATATAAACGGCGCGCCGAACAGCTCGGTTTTGTTTGAGTACGGCAAAGACGGGCTAGTGCGCAAAAAATATCAAGATAGCGCCGTTTATCTCTACGAATACGAATTTGACGGCGAAAATTTAGTCGCAACGGCCAAAGAACAGTATGTCGAGGATAGATTTTACCCCCGCACGGAGAAAACTACTTACGGCAAGGACGGCAAAATGATCGCTAGGGCGACGTATTCCGGCAGGACGCTAGTAACGGACGATAGCTACGTCTACGACGAAAAGGGCGTTTTAACGCGGATAGAAAATAATATGGAGCCGCGCAACGGTATAGAGATAAGCTTCGAGCGCAAGCCAAACGGCGAATACGAAAAAATCACGCAAGCCCCGGGCTCAAAATGGGTTTATTACTACGCCGCAAACGGCGACGAGATGGAGTATACGTCGGTAAATTACTTCGGCTCCGAGGCAAAAATCTGGCAAATTTTGCAGTTTAAAGACATAATCAGGGACGAGCGTGGAAATTTGACGCGTAAAACCTCGGTCAAATTTAAGCCCGCGGACAAATACTACGAAAACGGCGACATAACGGAAATTGGCCTATATAAAAAGCTAGAAATCAGCTACGAATACTACTAAAGTAAATTTTTAAGCTAAGGTTATTTCTCTGAAAAAATTTCGCCGTTTATTATAGATTTAACCGTTAAAAATCCGACTATCAAAATCGAAGCGACTAGAGCCGCAAAAGCGCCGACTCCTAAAACTAAATAAAAATCGCTTTGCGTAATTTCGTAAGCTTTTAAAAACGCTATGGAGCTAGCGGCCGTCGGGAAGGTAAAAGCCCACCACGATAGGGCGAATTTGAGTTTAATAAATCTTTTATACGAAAAGAGTATAAGCGCGGCGAAAAATACGTTTATATTAAGCAGTATCGCCGCAAAAGCGTCGAATCGCTCGGTTAATTTTACGTATCCCAAGAACGCCATAGCCGGCGGCGCTAGCGTAATGACTAGCGTCGGGGCGAATTTGTCGGCTAACTTATCGAAAAAGACTAATCTGTAAAATATAACGGCAAATAAAATAATCCAGAAAAATAGCCCCAAACTAAAATAATACCAGATCGCTTGAGATTTTTCGGCTATGATCGGGATTAGCAAGTTGCCCACTACGGGGATAAACCATGCCGGATTTAGCGTCGCGATATCGAATTTTTCGTCGATCCAAAAAGAAATTACGTAAAGCGTAAAAATCGTTTGCAAGCCTAAAGCCGCGTAAAAAAGCGAGTAGTATAGTCGCGGCGCGTCTTTGTAGGCCAGAGCTAAAAGAAAAAGCGAGATGATAAATCCGCCGAAAAAATTTATCTTTATAGGGTGCGAAAATTCGGCCCTTACTTCTTCTTTAAATTTTAAAAGCTTAAAGAGGTAAAACGCCGAAAGTAGGCAAAATACCGTGCAGTCTAACGCTCTAAGCGCCGAGAATATCTCGCTGGGTAAATTAAATATTTCGCTTAGTTTCTTATAAGCCGCGCAAAGTCCTCCAAGCCCCATAGTACCGGCAAAAAGCATAATCGGTAGCGATTTTATTTTGCTTTGCGAGTCGTTTTTCTTAACGTCGTGCATTGTTTTTCTTTTCGTATTAAATTTTTATGCAATATTACCTATAATAAGGTTAAATTTTTGTAACGAAGTCACGAAAGGGCAAAATGCTAAGCGAAGAGTTAAAAGAAATTTTGCGCGAGAGATTTACGAATAATTTCGATCTAGCAAGCGAGGATCTAAATGCGATCTTTGCTAACGCGTATCTAAAAACCGTAAAAAAGGGCGATATATTTTACTCCGGAAACGATTGCTTTGGATTTATCCTTATATTAAAGGGCGTTTTAAGGGCGTTCGTATCGTCTAACGCAAAGGAAATAACGATATTTAGGCTAACTAAAGACGAGAGTTGCGTGCTGTGCGATACTTGCTCTATAAATTCGCTAGAAAATAAAGTAAGCGTCGAAATCGAGCAAGATAGCGAGATCATCGTTATTCCGGCGCGAATTTACAAGCCTCTTAAAGAAAAATATCCGAGCGTTTTAAATTTTACTCTAAAAATCGTAGCCGATCGGTTTGCCAGAACCATAAACGTTATGGAGCAGGCTTTGTTTTCGCCGCTTTCGGCGCGGATTATGAATTTTTTATCCCAAAGCATTGAAAATCTAAACGAAAATTTTATAAAAATAACGCACGAAGAGCTGGCGAATCATCTAGGAAGCGCTAGAGAAGCGGTATCTAGGGTGCTAAAAGAGCTTGAGAGAAGCGGACAAATAACGCAAAGCCGCGGCGAAATAAGGCTTGTTTCTTAAAATTCTCGTTTTAAGGTAACTTTGTTACGGAGAGAGCGGCCTTTTTTAGGTAGCATTTCATAAACTCGTTTAAAAGGAGAATTTATGAAAGGACTGCAAAGAAGAGACGCTTTAAAGCTAATGGGGGCCGCGGGACTAGCCGCGAGTATGAGCGGTTGCTCCGCAACGGGCGGCGAAAACGACGATATAAATTCTAAAATCGTCATAATGGGCGCGGGACTTAGCGGTATCGCGTTGGCGGCTAAACTTAGAAGAGATATGCCTAACGCCAAGGTAATTCTTGTGGATAAAGACGAGAAATTTTACTACCAGCCGGGCTTTACGCTAATCGCCGTCGGAATTTACGAAGCTAGCGACGTCGTTTATGAAAAAGCGGATTATATCCCGCAAGGAGCCGAGTGGATACGCAAAAACGTATCGGAGATAAAGCCCGAAGCCAATCTACTCGTCCTAGACGATGGGAGCGAGCTGGGATATGATTATCTAATCGTAGCAAGCGGCGTGGAATACGACTTTGAAGCCGTTAAGGGGCTAAGCTTAGAGGATATTAACGATACGAGCGGCAACATATCCTCCGTCTACACTCTACAAGGCGCCGTAAAGAGCAACGAGCTGATGAAAAAATTCTCTCAAAACGGCGGTGCAGCGGTGTTTTGCGATCAAAAAACCCCGATGAAATGCAGCGGCGCAAATAAAAAAGTAACATGCATGAGCGAAGATAGGCTGAGGTTGGCCGGTAACCGCGATAAAGGCAGCGTTAATCTTTACGTCGGCGGCGGCAAGCTTTTCGGCGATCCGACTTATGCCGCGGCGATGACTCAAATAATGATAAAAAGAAAGATAAAATTTAATCTTCGCCACCAAATCGTAGCCGTCGATAAAAGCTCAAATACCGCTACTTTCGAGTTTTGGACGTCGTATAGGCAAAACGGCGAAGATAAAATCGCGTCCGAGCTAATCGACGTAAAATACGACTGGCTTCACTTGCCGCCTAAGCAAAAAGGAAGCGAAATTTTAGCTCGCGCCGGCCTAACCAAAGAGGGCGACAAGCTAAATTTTTTAGCCGTCGATAAATACAGCCTGCAAAGTACAAAATTTAAAAATATATTCGGTATCGGCGATATTTGCGGATTCGCGGCCGGCAAAACTGGGGCTAGCGTTAGGAAAATGTATCCGATCTTAGCTAAAAATTTAGCCGATACGATAAAAGGACGAGAACCTAGCGAGAAATTTACCGGATATACGGCTTGCCCTTTTATCACCAAATACGGCAAGGCTATAATGGTAGAGTTCGACTGGGAGGGAACGGCTCCGACGCTAGAGTGCTTCGGCGCTACTAGAGAGAGCTACATGAGTTGGCTGGTTAAAATTTACGGATTTAAACCTATGGTTATGAACGGAATGCTAAAAGCTTTGGCTTAAAGGAGAAAAAATGAGCGTTTTAGATAAAACTATACGTTTGATTATAGCGGCGATTTGGTTTTTTATTTTCGGATTTATTTGCGACTGCTGGTTGTGGACGGTCGGGCTAATTCCGCTTTTAACGGGATATTACGGCTACTGCCCGCTTTATAAAATTTTTAAGAAAAGGTAAAAATATGGTAAGCGTGAAAAGTAGAATTATCAGGGTCGTTCTGGGGCTAATTTTTACGGTAGCGGTTTGGTATTTTTACGAGAGCTACTGGGCGTTAATCGGGTTAATCCCGATTATCGTCGGCGTTACGGGTTTTTGCCCGGCGTGTAAATTCTTGGGTAGGTGTTCTTTAAATTTAAAAAGATAAAAGGGGCGTTTAACGCCCTTTGCCTTGCCCTTTAGCCGTTTGGGCCGCAAATTTTATTCGCCGTTTGATGAATTATTTAGCTACTTTTGGCTAAAATCTCGAAAATTTAAAAAAGGCGAAACGATGAATAAAGTTTGGAAATTCGGCGACAATATCGATACCGATATAATTATCGCCGCCAGATACTTAAATACTTCCGACGAAAATATCTTAGCAAAACATATAATGGAGGACGCCGATCCTAATTTTAGCGCCAAGATAGATAAGGGCGACATTATCGTAGCGGGCGAAAATTTCGGCTGCGGTAGTTCTCGCGAGCACGCCCCTATCGCGCTTAAAGCCGCCGGTATAGGCGCGGTGATAGCTAAAAGCTATGCGAGAATTTTTTATAGAAATAGCTTTAATACGGGGCTTTTGATACTTGAGATCAAGGAAACGGACGAGATAAATGAGGGTGATGAGCTAAAAATAGACGTAGATAACGGCGCGATCGTAAATTTAACCAGCGGCAAAGAGTATAAATTTAGCCCTATACCGCCTTTTATGCAAGAGCTTTTAAACGCCGGCGGACTTATAGAATATGCAAAAGTAAAGTTGGATTAAATAATGAGAGAATATAAAATTTGTGTTATAAAAGGCGATGGCATAGGCCCTGAGATCATAGATGAGGCGATAAAAATTTTAGATGTTGTTAGCGCTGAGTTTGGGATAAAATTTGA
>CAUQOI010000102.1:0-6908 GCA_963519525.1 uncultured Campylobacter sp. | reverse complement strand
ATGGTGCGACCTGCGAGATTTGAACTCGCACACCCTTCGGCACTACCACCTCAAAGTAGCGTGTCTACCGTTCCACCAAGGTCGCACGTGGATTAAAAGAACAAAGAGCGGGACGAACCCGCCCGAGATTATAACATTGGGTTTGCGTAAAGAACGATTAGCGCGATAACTAGTGCGTAGATAACTTGCGCTTCGATCATCGCAAGAGCAACGAACATAGTCGTAGTTAGTTTGCTGCCCACGCCAGGGTTTCTAGCTGTGCCTGAGATTGTTGCAGAAGCGGTATTTCCCATACCGATAGCGCCGCCAAGAGCCGCTAGGCCTAGACCGACTGCTGCTGCAAGAACAGAGTAAGATTTTAGCATTTCGCCGCCGTCCGCAAACGCGAAGCTAGCAAAAGCCATCATTAAGAAAACAACTTTTTTCATAAAGTCTCCTTGTAAATTTAAGCCATTTCGGATCAGACCCCTACTTTGAAGCTTTGAGAGCGCATTTTATAAAAATTTAGCTTTGAGTTACTTAAAACCGAGAAAAATTTTCATAAAATTTCCATTCGTCAAATTTACAGCCGCGTAGTGCTACAAATTTACAAAAAATTTCAGCGATGTTTCGTTTTTCTACGAATTTATTTAAAAATTAGAATTTTAAAAGCTTTTTTATGCTAGCCTCGCTTCTGAAATTTTAAATACTAAGGTTAAATTTGGCGCAGGATAAATTTTCAAAAATCGGCTTTATCTTAGCCGTCGCGGGCTCCGCGGTGGGGCTTGGAAACGCGTGGAAATTCCCGTATTTAGTCGGTCAAAACGGCGGTTCGGCCTTCGTGCTTTTGTATCTTTTTATGACGTTTTTTATCGGACTTGCGATATTTTTCGGCGAGATAGCTATCGGTAAGCTTTCTGAATCTGACCCCGTAAACGCCTTTAAAAAGCTCGCTTTAAAGTGCAAAGAAACTTGGAAATTTGCGGGTTTTACGATGATAGGCGCGATCATCATCGCCTCTTTTTACACGGTTATCATCGGATGGATACTAAAATACGCAGTAATGGTAATAACAGAACTTCCAAAAGACGTCGAAGCTTCGGAGAAAATTTTCGGAAATTTCTACGCTAACGACGCCGCGTCTCAAATTTTTTACTTCACTATCGTGTTTTTCCTCTGTATTTTTATCGTATCAAAAGGAATAAAAAGCGGCATAGAGCGCGTAAACGTCTGGATGATGCCATCGCTTCTTATCTTGCTTATCATTATGCTTAGCTACTCGTTTACGATGGACGGCTTCGTGCAGTCGGCTAAATTTTTGCTGGTTCCCGATTTTTCAAAACTAGGCGTAAGCAGCGTTCTAACCGCGCTTGGACTAGCATTTTTTACGCTATCTTTGGGCGTTGGCGTTATTATCGTCTACTCTGCGTCGCTGCCTGATAATACGAATCTCGTTAGCTCCTCGATCATCATCGTCGTCATAAACGTCGTGATGGGTATTTTGATGGGGCTTGTTATCTTTACCTTCGTGTTTGAGTTCGGCGCGACGCCTAGTCAGGGTGTGGGGCTCGTGTTTATCTCGCTTCCTACGCTATTTGCGAAGCTCGGCACGCTCGGACACGTGCTTGCGTTTGCATTTTTTTCGGCTTTGCTTTTTGCGGGCATTACCTCGGCCATCTCGATGCTAGAGCCGTTCACGCACTATCTTATCCGCGAATTTGGCTTTTCTCGTAAAAAAGCCCTCGCGCTAATCGGCGTTTTCATCTACTGCATGGGCATTTTGTGTATACTTTCAAGCATCGAAGGCGTTAAAGAAAATTTGACGTTTTTCGGCAAGAGTTTTTTTGACTGCCTTGATTTTCTCAGCTCAAACGTCATCATGCCTATCGGCGGTATCACGGTGTCGATTTTCGTCGGGTTTGTCATCAAAAAAGACGCGCTTTACATACTTTTTGGGCCGTATATGAGTAGGACCGTTTTTGAAATTTGGTATTTTATGATTAGGTTCGTAGCTCCTATTAGCATCGTCATCATTACGATAAATGCGCTAAGAGGCTAACCGTGGCAAGCGATAAATTTTCTAAAATCGGATTTATATTATCCATCGTGGGTGCTGCTATCGGGCTTGGCAATGCGTGGAAATTTCCATATATGGTCGGCGCAAACGGCGGCTCGGCTTTCGTGCTTTTGTATCTTGTTTTTGCCGTTGCGGTCGGACTTAGCATATTTTTTGCCGAGATGGCGATGGGTAAAATTTCAAACGCAGATCCCGTTAACGCCTTTCGCTTGCTCGCTCCTAAAAACGGCAAATTTTGGGGCTACGCCGGCGTCATAATGATAACGGGCGTTTTGGTGGCGTCTTTTTATACAGTTATCATCGGCTGGGTTATTAGGTACTCGGTCTTATCTCTTGGCGAACTTCCTCAAAGTATCGCGGTTTCGGGCGAAAATTTCGACAAATTTATAAGCTCTGATATCTCGGGTCAAATTTTATATTTTAGCATCGCGTTTGCGGCCTATTTTTTCATCCTTTCAAAGGGCATAAAAGGCGGCATCGAGCGCATAAATTTATGGCTTTTGCCGACGCTTTTTTTGCTGCTCATTTTTATGCTGATTTA
Source organism: uncultured Campylobacter sp. (assembly GCA_963519525.1). Classification (GTDB taxonomy): domain Bacteria; phylum Campylobacterota; class Campylobacteria; order Campylobacterales; family Campylobacteraceae; genus Campylobacter_A. The sequence continues at coordinate 4,311 of CAUQOI010000102.1, read as the reverse complement.
CTCGGCGCAGATGGGCGGATTTTCGCAGGCGGCGGAGTTTTTGCTAGTGCCTGATTTTTCTAAGATCACGAGCGAGGCGGTGTTTGTAGCTCTTGGGCTAGCGTTTTTTACGATGTGCGTCGGTATCGGAGCGATCGCGACGTATTCGGTTAGCCTAGATGACAAGACTAATCTTTTCACCTCTTCGCTCTACGTCGTCGCGCTAAACATCATCGTTAGCGTCGTCATCGGACTCATCGTTTTTACCTTTGTTTTCGAGTACGGCGAGCAGCCTAGCCAGGGCGTGGGACTTGCGTTTATCTCGCTACCGACGCTGTTTGCTAAGCTAGGAGGGATGGGAAACGTCCTAAGTTTTACCTTTTTTACCGCGCTTATTTTTGCGGGGCTTACGTCGGCTATCTCGATGGTCGAGCCGCTCGTTTTTTACCTCATAAACGAGTTTAAGATCCCTCGCCTGCGCGCTATCGCGATCGTGGGCGTTTGCGTTTATTGCCTGGGCACGCTTTGCGCGCTTTCAAACATCGCCGAATTTAAAGACGCGCTCACGTTTTTTGGCAAGGGATTTTTTGACGTTTTAGACTATCTTAGCTCAAATATCATGCTGCCGCTGGGCGGTATCGTGATCGCGGTATTTGTCGGTTACGCGATGAAAAGAGGCAGCCTAGAGGAGCTATTTTTGCCGTATATGGGTAGGGCGGTTTTTGAAATTTGGTATTTTTTACTGCGATTCGTCGCGCCGATTTGCATTTTAGCTATAATGATAAGACAAATTTTGGGGAGTTAAATGGAACGAAATTTAAAAAAAGTAGAGCGATTTTTCGGTAAATTAGGCGACGTCACGGGCTACGTCTGTATACTCGTGATGTTTTTGATGATCGCGGACGTTTTTTTTAATGTCACGGCGAGATATTTTTTCAAATACGGCAACGTAGGCCTGCAAGAGCTTGAGTGGCATTTTTTTAGCATCATAATCCTGCTTGGCATGAGCTACGCGCTAAAAGACGACGCGCACGTGCGAGTGGATATATTTTACGAAAAGATGAGCGTAAAGAAAAGGGCGCTCATAAATATGGCCGGCGTCATCCTTTTTATCCTGCCGCTTGCACTTTTGGTCGCGTGGCTGAGCTGGGACTACGTCGTGGAGGCGTACGAGAGCGGCGAAGGTAGCGCGGATCCTGGCGGTTTGCCGCATCGCTGGGTTATCAAGGCTTTTATTCCGTTTAGCTTTTGGCTACTTATATTTTTTAGCGTCGGATACTTTATAAAGTGGCTAAACGTCTATCTGGACGCCGGATCAAATTTAAGCCAGGCGGGCAAATTTGACGCAAATTTAAGCAAAACCGCGCAACAAGGAGAGGAAAAATGACCGGCATAGTAATGTTTTTAGCCGCGCTTTTTATGCTTGCTATCGGCTTTAGCGTCGCATTTACGTTTGGCGCGATAGCCGTCATTTTCGGACTCATCGGCGGTATGGTCGAGAGCTTTGGCGACGGTAACGGCTTTATGGGCGGGCTTGAGATATTTAAAGAGACCTTTAACTTTATGCCTTACCGCATCTACTCGATAATGGAAAATAAAATCCTCATCGCCGTGCCGCTTTTCGTTTTTATGGGCATTATTTTGCAAAAGACCAAGCTAGCCGAGAGGCTGCTCGAGTCTATGGCGTTTTTATTCGGCGAGATTCGCGGCGGCGTGGCAATTAGCACCGTTTTGGTGGGCGCGCTGCTGGCCGCATCTACGGGCGTTGTGGGCGCTAGTGTCGTAGCTATGGGCGTTATGAGCTTGCCCGTCATGCTAAAGTACAACTACAATAAGGCTCTAGGCTGCGGTACCATCTGTGCTTCTGGCACGCTCGGCCAAATCATCCCGCCTTCGATCGTTCTTATTATCCTGGGCGACGTATTTACGGTGCCTGTGGGCGATCTTTTCCGCGAGGCGATATATCCCGGTCTTGCACTCGTGGGCGCCTATATAGCCTATATCCTCATCGTCTCTTACGTCAAAAAGGACTACGCGCCGCCCGTCGTAGTAGAGAGCGATATGCCTAAATCAAAGCAAATTTTAAACGCTATCCTCGCGATTTTGCCGCCGTTGGTGCTTGTCGTGCTGGTGCTTGGTTCGATATTTGAAGGCATCGCTACGCCGACGGAGAGTTCGGCGTTTGGCTGCGTTGGCGCGATCTTGCTTTCGGTTTTTTACAGGACTTTTTCGTTTAAAATGCTAAAAGAAGCGCTCGAAGAGAGCGTCAAAACCACGGCCGTCGTCTTTACTATACTTATCGGCGCGACGGCGTTTTCGATGGTGTTTAGCTACACCGGCGGCGACGAGATCGTTGAGGAAGTGATGTCTAGTTTGCCTGGCGAAAAATGGGGCTTTATAATCCTAGCTATGATTACGATTTTCGCGCTAGGGTTTTTTATAGACTTCGTCGAGATTTCGTATATCGTGCTACCGATCTTGGCGCCGATTGCCGTAAATTTAGGCATAAATCCGCTATATTTTGCTATCGTTATCGCGATGAACTTACAGACTTCGTTCCTCACGCCGCCGTTTGGTTTTAGTCTCTTTTACCTAAAAGGCGTGGCGCCGGCAGAGGTCAAGACCTCCGACATCTACCGCGGCGTGGTGCCTTTTATCGCGATACAAATTTTAGTTCTGATCATCTTTACGATTATCTTGCTAGGCTAAAATTTATCTTTGTAAGGCTATAATCTCTTAAAATCATCCAAAGGAGAAAAAATGAGAGAGATAGCCTTAGTTTCGGCGTTTGCCCTGATCGCGAGCGCCGAAAGCAACCTGATAGAAATCTACAAAAACGCCTCATTCATACATCAAAACTTTAGCAACCAAAAAAGCGAATTTAGCCTAAATTTGCCCGATTTCGTCGAGCTTGAGGATATCGACGTGGCCGCGTCGTGCGAGCTGCTAAGTCTAAATTTAAACGAAGCAAAGCCCGCAGAAAACGAGGCCTACGCCAAATTTAAGCAAAACGAAAAAGAGCTTGAAGAGCTAAACGACAAGCTAAACGCGCTAAACTCCAAAAACGCTTTTTTAAATAATTTCCCCGCTTTTAAAGAGCAAAGCGTCGCAAATTTGGACGCCGACGGCGATAAATTTTACGAAGCGGTGCTAAAAAATCTAGCCCAAATTTCGCAAACAAAAAAGCAAATAGACGAGCTGAAAAAGAAAATGAACGCGGCCGAGGTTAAAAATTTCCAAAAGCTTGATTTGAAATTCGAATGCGATCCAAAACAGGTCAAGATCTCCTATCCTGTGGGCGTTAGCGTAAATTTGAAAAATAAAATCCATGCCGACGTCGCAAAAGGCAAGGTCGAAATCTCGCAAAATTTGACCGTGACAAATCCTTTGGGCATCGATTTAAACTCCCTTACCATCGCGCTTTATCCGTTTTATTACTCGTCAAATTTGACGCCCGCGCCGTTTTATCCGCGCTATGAAGGCAAGCCGGCGCCGCGAAATATGATGCCGCTAGCAGCCGCGCCGATGATGGAGGCTAGTGCCGATATGGCGGCACGAAAGGCGTACGCAAAGAAAAATAGCGTCAAAGACGTGCAAGCCAGCAACGATCAAAACGCTCTCGCAAACGCGTGGCGCATCGAGGGCGTGAGTCTAAAAGCAGACGAAACGGCGGACTTTGCCTACGACAAGCAGAGCTTGGATGCTAAATTTGACCTCGTCATCGACGGCTACGGCAGCGCGGGTGCGTTTGTTAGAGCCGCGTTTAAGCCCGAGCGAAGCATAGAGGGCGCGCAAAGCGAGTTTAAAATCGATAGCATAAATATCGGCAAAAGATACGTAGGCTACGCCGCCGGCGAGGAGGCAAAGGAGTTTTTCGGCAAAAACGAGCTTGTTAGCGTGAAAAAAGAAGCTAACGGCGAATATACGAAAGAGTCGTTTTTCGGCTCGAAAAACAAGATCTCGCGCGGGTATAAATTTAGCGTCAAAAACGGCTCAAAACTCGCATGGAACGTGGTTTTAGAGGAGCAAGCGCCAGTTAGCACGCACGAGAGCGTAAGCGTGAGCGTGAAAAACGACCCGAAAGAAAACGAAATCGGCAAAGACGGCAAAGTAACGTGGAAATTTGCGCTCAAGCCAAGTGAGAGCAAGGAGATAAATTTCTCCTATGAGCTAACTAAACCTAGCGAATAAACTTGTAAATTTCTTGTTGCGGCTTGTCTCTTGCGCGCCTTTAAATGAGCTAGAAATTTTCTCCCTCGATGAACTACGTGTTCTATCTTCGGTCGAAAATTTCTTCGCAACATTTAAATTTATCGCAAGATACTTCGCCTT
>CAUQOI010000101.1:0-7060 GCA_963519525.1 uncultured Campylobacter sp. | reverse complement strand
CACCAAGGCAACGTAAATCATCGCTAGCGTCGTCGCAAACCAGATGACGTAAGGTAGGCAGAAAACAAAAGGCTTTTCGTAGTAGTCGTATTGCACGCCGACGTTGCGGCTAATGTAGAGGTAAAAGCCGCCTACGATGATGATGTAAAACGCGATAGCGACGGCGTCGCAGACACGAACTAGCTTGCTGGTCGGATGTTTTTGTTTAGATACGGTCTCGTGATTATGACTCATCTTTTCTCCTTTATTTTTGGGAAATGTTATCATCATTTGGAAAACATCTCGATGATTTACGTCAAAAAAGGCCAAAATTTATGATTAAAAAAATCGAAATTTAAGCATATTTTATGGGGGAGGTAAATGCGCTCACATTTTACTTTCAAGGATAAAAAACGGATTTATATTTTTTTGGCGCAAAACATTTGCGCCGTATTTAGCTCCAAGTACCATTGCTTTCGTATACTCAAGTGCCGTTGCCCGCAGACCTTCCGTCCCAGTTGATTTTCGGCATTTCGTCCTCCTAAAATGAGCTATAATCAATCATTTTGCGCGGCTCGCTTCTTTTGCTTTTATCGCTTCGTAAATTTCATCCGCGTTCGCCAAATTTGCGTCCAAAAACTCCTGCGCCTTTTTGAGCGTGCGTGCGCCCATGATGCCGTCGGCCTTGACGCCGATAGCCTTTTGCACGTATAAAATTTTATCTTTTTGCGTCATCTGCGGCGCGGTTTTGGCGGCGGCAATGGAGTTTGTTTCGCGCGCCGTCTCGTTTGAGCCGTCAAATTTAGCCGTCATCTCGCGAAATTTGGCCTCCAGGCCGCGCGACGCCTCAAATCGCTCGTCAAGCTGCACAAGAGTCGGAGCGTAACCAAAGCTTGATATCGCGCCGTAGATCGCGCCGAGGGCTCCAAAGCCCGCTAAAATTTTAAAAAACAGCGAAAAAGCCTCTTTGTTTCGCATGCTTTGGCGGTACTCTTTGGGCACGCTGCTTCGGCGAAATAGCGTAACCAGCGCGCTAAGAGGCGCTAAGACGCACCAAGCCATGCCCGCGCAAATAGCCAAAAATATAAGCGTATAAATAGGCGCCATGATGTAGCGATCGGCTAAATTTTCGCCCAAAAATCCCGCCGTAAAAACTAGCGCAAGTAGCCAAAATAGCGAGCCCAGCCCAAACCAAACCGCAGGCGAATAAACGGGGGAGATTTTGTTTAGGCATTTTTTCATCGTTTCGCCCAGTTTGCTCGCAACGCCCCTTGAGACGTAGCCGTCGCAGGCCTCTATCACGGCGTTTGCGGCCTCGTTTTGCGCGCCGTCCGTTTTAGCGATACGCTTTAGCGCGGAGTCTAGGGCGGGCTGCGAGCAGTAGCGCGTGAAAAATTTAAACGCCTCGCGCCTAGTTATCTTGCCGTCGGCGTCAATCTTTTCTAGCATCAAGATCTCATCCGCGAAAAGATCGTCGAAAAAGGGCGGCCTGATAAAGGCGTAGGGCGGGTTGCTAAAGCCTACCGCCTCGTACTCCTTGCCTAGCAGTATAAAATTTAGCCTCGTTATCGCGCTAGAACCTACGTAAGAAAACAGGTGCGAATCCTCTCCGCCACTCTCTTCGTCTTGATAAAAAGGTATCGTCTGCGAGAGAAATTTACAGCTGCGAGCGCATAAAAAGTCCAAAAGCTCGTCGGCGTAGGCGCGTGATTTTATGCGTAAATTTACGCTCGGTTTTGCGCAGGCGCCGATGTTTGCTACCGTGGTAAAGTACCCGTGTCCGCTACACTGGGCGCACTGCACGTAGCCGGATCCCCCGCATCTGCCGCACCTTACCGTACCAGATCCCGAGCAGCCGTAGCAGGTATTTGAGCCGCTACCGCCGCACGATGAACAGCTCTCGTAGCGATACGTCACGTAGGTGCTGCCGTCTGAGTTGTACTGCGTGTGAGGGCGATTTACGCCGCCACTGCCTCCGCACGTGGAGCAGCTTTGTCGTCCGCGTCCACCGCAGCTGGAGCAGGTTTTTTTACCGCGTCCACCGCACTCGCCGCAGCGCGTCTGTCCGTCGCCGCCGCAGTTGTCGCAGCGTTCGCTCATGCTAAAGGGTTTAAAATCGTAATACCTAACCGCGCCGCCTGATTTTGCGACGGCTTCTTTTGCGTCTTGGCGTAGTTCGGTGAGTAAAATTTCATGCAGATCCGCGCTATCTCTAGCCTGCAGCAAGCACTCTCTGGCGTGATTTTCGTAGCCGCGCGTATCGTCGCCGAAATGTATCTGCTCCTTTTGGCCGCCTGCGATCTTGCTCTCTTCGCGCTTGCCGTAAAACTCCCACGTCACGGTCGCCGTCGCTTCAAAATCAAAAATTTCGTGCGAAATTTCTACCAAATCCTCAGGCTTAGCTTGGTTGCCGCTTACTAGATTTCGCAGCCCTTTTAAAAACGGCTCGTGTAAACTTAACTCGTCAAATTCGCTCATTTTAAATCCTAAATTTTTACTTGTCTATTCCCGCGCGCTTTTTTATCTCGCTTAAAAACTCCGCCCCGCCGTCTGCGAAAGCCTCGCGCGGCACGGCGTAAAACATGGAGTTTGCGATGATAACGACGACGAAACTACCGACATAGCGGGCGTCGCTGATAATGTTGTAAAAATATCTGCCCTCACCGAATTTGCTTTTTTGCACGAAAAACTCATCCTCTAAGATCACGCTTTTTTGCCCGAATTCGCCGTAGTTTGCTTTGCTTAGCATAGTGCGAATCAGTAGCCAAGGTCGCAGCCCTGTAGCGTAAAGCACCGTCAAAAACGCGCCTATCCACGCAAGATAGGGCAAGATCGCCGCGCTTTCATAGCCGTAATCCTCAAGTAAGCAACCAAGGTCGTTGATGTAAAATTTGACGCACAAAAGCGTGATAAAAATCATCCCGATAATGATCGCCGCGAAGTCGCAAAGGCTGATGTAGCGCATAAATTTATCGCCTTTATAAACGATCTTGCCCACCTCGCGCGCCGCCTTTTTATACTCGGCGCTAGGCTTTAGCTCAAATTCGGCTTTCAAATTTGACATTTGCTTCCTTTAAATTTTGATGAGATATTATCAAATTTGGCCTAAATTTACGCTATTTTTAGAACGGCGGCTAAAACGAGAATTAAGCCTAAATTTCGTAAAATCACCGCTAAGACGCGAGGTCGCGTAATACGTCATAAAGGCAAACGATGCAAAGTTTAACTCCATAAATCCCGCTAAATTTAAACCAAATCAACCACCAAATTTAAATTTAAGGCAGAATCATGAAAAGACGAGATTTTCTAAAACTAGGCGCGCTGGCTGCGGCATCGGCGCAGGCAAAGCAATTTAGCGCGGCGGCGCAGGCGATATTTGACGAGCAGATGGGGCTTTGCGCGAATAAATTTGGCGCGTTTTACGTCCAAACTATCGGCGGCAGGGTCGTGGGTACCGAGCCATTTGAGGGCGACGCGATGCCAACGGTGCTAAACAACGCTCTAAGTGATCATATCCAAAACGAAACGCGCGTGAAATACCCATACGTGCGCAAAAGCTTCCTAGCCGATCCCTCAAATCCAAAGCCCGAGCTTCGCGGTAAAGAGCCCTTCGTGCGCGTTAGCTGGGATGAGGCGATAAAGCTAAGCGCTAAAATTTTAAAAGAAAACTTCGACAAATACGGCTCGGAGGCCATTTACGGGCAGCTTTATCAGTGGGGCAGCCTCGGCAAGGTCGGCCACTCGCAGCGCACCGCAAAGCGCATGCTAAACGCGCTAGGAGGCTACGTTAGTGAGCTTGGCGGCTACTCATACGGCGCGGCGACGGCGTTTTTGCCTCACGTGACGGGCTCGATCGATCCGACGCACGCTCCGACGCGCTGGGAGGGCGTGGTAAGGGAGGCCAAAACGATCGTATTTTGGGGCACGAATCCCGTCGTCTCAAACAAGATCGCTATCGGCGTACCGATGCATAACTCCTATGCCTACTACGAGATTATGAAGGATAAATTTAAAAAAGGCGAGATGAAAATTTACAGCGTCGACGTCTACCGCAACGAAACGGCGGAGTATTTCGGCGCGCACTATCTCGCCGTGCGCCCTTGCACCGATACGGCGATGCTGATCGGGCTTTGCGAATATCTCTACGAAAACGGGCTATACGACAAGGAATTTATAGAGCGCTACACGGTCGGGTTCGATAAATTTAAGGAGTATTTCACCGGCGCGAAAGACGGCGTGAAAAAGGATCTTGCGTGGGCGAGTAAAATTTGCGGCGTGAGCGAAAAGGAGCTAAAAGAGCTAGCGGGTACGCTAGCTAAAAAAGATACGCTCATAGTTACGGGCTACGCGATACAGCGACAGCACCACGGCGAGATGGCATACTGGGCGCTCATCGCGCTAGCTGCGATGCTAGGCGACATCGGCAAGACCGGGCGCGGCTACGTGATGAACGATCAGATGCATAAAAACGCCGATATTAGCTTCATCGCGCCAAAGCTTCAGGCCTTTAATCCAGCGGTAAACGAAAAATACATCGCCCCGCAGGGCAAACTAGCCAAAGCCAAATACCACGAGATACCAAACAGCAGGCTCATAGACGCTATCATGGAGCCTGGCAAGCAAATCGAGCGAAACGGCAAAAAATACGTCATGCCGCACATCCGCGTGATGTTTAACGCCAACGGCTCGACCTTCACCCGCCACCCCGACACCAACCGCGCAGTCGAAGCGATGAAAAAGATCGAAGCGATCATCACCACGGAGCCGTTTTGGACGAGTACGGCAAAGCTCAGCGACATCGTGCTGCCGTCGGCTCTTGAGTGCGAGCGTACGGACATCGAGTTTGCAAACTCCACTAGCGAATACCTTTTTGCGATTAAACCGCTAGTAAAACCCGCGGGCGAGAGCAAGAGCGACTTTGAGATCGCGCGGCTCATCTGCGCGCAGTGGGGCAAGGAGTACGAGCAGGCCTTTAGCGAGGGCAAAACCGAGCTTGAGTGGGTGAAGGAAATCTACGCCGATGTAGTCCAAAAAGCCGAGGGCATGGGCATAGCGATGCCGAAATTTGAGGAGTTTTGGCAAAAAGGATACGTCAAATTTGATAAGATCGACGAGAAAAAGCGCTACTTTACAAACTACGCGGACTTCCGCGCCGACCCCGAGAAAAACGCGCTAAAAACCCCGTCGGGCAAGATCGAGCTCTACTCCGAAGCGGTCGAAAAGCTAGGCTATCCCGACTGCCCGCCGCACGCGACGTGGATGGAACCGTTTGAGTGGCTGGGCGGCGACGTGGATGGAACCGTTTGAGTGGCTGGGCGGCGACGTGAGCAAGTATCCTATCGCCATCAGCGGCGCGCACTCCAAATTTAGACTTCACTCGCAGCTAAACAGCTCGCTCATCCGCAACTACGCTGAGATCGCAAACCGCGAACCCGTGCTAATTAGTCCCGCCACGGCAAAGGCGCGCGGCATCAAAACGGGCGACGTGGTAAGGATCTACAACGACCGAGGCGAGATCCTCTGTGGCGCGCTGGTAAGCGATACCGCGCAAGATAACGTCGTGATCGTGAGCGAGGGCGCATGGTACGATCCTGCCGTCTGGGGCGAGCGCAGCCTATGCAAGCACGGCAACATAAACGTGCTAACTAGGGACGTACCGAGCTCGCAGCTATCGCAAAGCAACACCGCGCACACGAGCATGGTACAGATCGAGAAATTTAAAGGCGAACTGCCGAGCGTAACGGCGTTTGATAGGCCTGCGACGATAGAGGCTTAGGCTTTTACGGTTTAAATTTGAGCGGTAAGCTAGCCGCTCAAATTTGACTACTTTTTAAATTTACCCGCTCAAATTTAGCGTCAAATTTAACTCAAATTTGACCGCTCCAGCGCCTGCTCCGCGCCGCTAAATTTTAAATTTGCTTTCAAATCAGCCGTTTTTTTGCCTAAAATTTGTAAAATTAGCCCAAAAAAAAGGATAAAAAATGAGCCAAAAAACGCTAACGATCATCGACACTTTCGGATTTTTTTTCAGACTTTACTACGCGATGAGCGGACTAAAGAACCGCAAAGGCAAGCCAAGCGGCATGGTGAGCGGCTTTGCTAGCTTTATCATGAATTTGCGTCAGGAGTTTGCCAGCGACTATATCATCTTTGCGCTAGATAGCAAGGGCAAAACGCTGCGCCACGAGATCCTGGGCGAGTATAAAGCCAACCGCTCCGAGCCGCCCGCCGCGCTAAAAGAGCAGCTGCCCGTGTGTATCGAAATGATAGAAAAAATGGGTCTAGCCGCGGTTAGCCGCGAAGGCTACGAGGCCGACGACATCATCGCTAGCGTCGTAAAGGAGTGCAAGCAGCGGGATATATTCGTACGTATCGTGACGCATGATAAGGACCTCTATCAGCTCATCGAGGACGGCAAAGTAAGCATCTACAGCCCTCAAAGCAAGATCGACCACGATAGTGCGAGCTGCGTCGAAAAATACGGCGTTCCGCCAAGCTGCATACGCGATTTTCTCGCGATCGCGGGCGATAGCTCGGATAATATCCCGGGCGTCAAAGGCATCGGCGCGGTGGGCGCCAAAAGGCTACTAAATGAATTTGGTAGCTTAGAAAGCATCTACGAAAACCTGCCGCTAGTGCGAAACGAACGTATCCGCGGCATGCTAGCAGAGGGGCGCGAGAGCGCGTTTTTGAGCAAGCGCCTAACCTCGCTCTTTGACGACGTGCCTGACGTGCTCGATCTAAAAAGAGCGGAATTTCCCGAGCAAAATCCGCTCGTAAAGGTCGCCGATATCCTTCGCGAATACGATCTAAACCGCCTTTTAAAAGCGCTGCAAAATAGCGAAAACGCAGGCGAAAACGCGGATTTTAAGCTCGGCTTTAACGCGCGGCTTTTAACTGACGAGAGCGAGATCGAGCGACTGCTGGCAAATATAGACGCAGACACGCTCGTGGCCTTTGATACCGAGACCACGGACGTCGATACGCAAAACGCCCGCCTGGTGGGCTTTAGCTTTTGCTTTAACGACGAAGAGGCCTACTACGTGCCCGTGGCGCACGAGTATCTGGGCGCGCCGAGGCA
>CAUQOI010000100.1:0-7239 GCA_963519525.1 uncultured Campylobacter sp. | reverse complement strand
CTGCGGCAGACTACTTGTCTAGCCTTGACTTAAAATTTCTGCACAACATTCAAATCCATCTCAAAATACTTCGCCTTAATTTTTTACACTCAAATTTGAAGTAAAATTTTTAAATTTTAGCTCAAATTTTACCCGCCGAGACCCGCATCTTGGAAATGTCAAATTTGAGTTTTTAAATTTGTAAATTTAGCAGGATATGAGATAAATATTTAAGACGTCGGTAGGCGTAGTTTTATTAATTTTTGGCGGGTGCGATATGAGCGTATATGAAATACGTGATTGCGCACCCTAGCCAAAAATTATTAAAAATCCGTCAAGCGCGGGGAATCCAAAATCTAAATTTTATTGATTTCGCTACTGCGGGCATTATACACAAACCAGCTCAAAATCATCACCAAACAAAACGCCCCAAACACCGCAAAAAACGCAAAATTCGCCCACGAGTAAATTTCGATAAATCCCGCCTCGTTTGCCGCGCTAAAATCAGGCGCAAAAAGGCTCGGACAAATTTCGTTTAACGGTAGCGCGAAAGGAAAGCTAATCTCGCTAACGCCGCTAAAATCGCTCGTAGAGTAATCAAGTCCGAATATCACGCCCAAAAAAATCAGGAAAAATCCAGCGAACTTGACGCCAAAAACCTTAGGCGCGCACATCGCTACGCACACGCCAAACGCCGCAAACAGCGTCGCAAAGCGTAGCTTTACTACGAGCGCGTCCGCAACCGCGCCGCCCAAAAACAGCTCGCACAAGATAAATTTGATCGCCAAAACCGCAAGCAATGCCGCCCAAAACGCCCGCCTTCGCTGCAAGTTATACACAAAGCAGACAAAGCCTTTGTTTTCGATATTGTAGTCCATTATTTTGCTAGCAGCTCCTTCACTGCCGCCGCCATCGCGTCTACCGAGCCGATCGCCTTCACGTTTATCAGATACTTGCCGCCGACCACGTATGCGGGCACGCCCTGGATCTTCGCCACGTCGTAGCTATCGTCCCATGTTTTTAGGATCTCCTGCGCGCGCTGGCTGGCTAGAGCCTTGTCGTAGTCCGCATCGCTCACGCCCGCCGCGCTAAGAGCCTCTTTGATAAACTTAGCCTTATCTTTGCCGCCGTTAAAATCGTCGTCCTTGTCGTGAGTGGCCTTGTAGATCGCAAATTTGGCCTTTTTAAATTTGGACTTGTCGCTTAGCAAACTAACGTCGCTAGCCTCGTCTAAAACGATCATCGCGGCAAAAATTTTGCTCGCCGTTTCGCCCAGCTTGCCTTTGGTTTTTAGGTGGTACGGGATAAATTTGACTCCGTCTAGCTCGCTAAATAGCTTCGGCGTGACGGTTCGGTCGAATTTGTAGCAGTGGACGCATTCGTAGCTAAAGACCTTTACTACGCTATCTTTAGGCACGCTTAGAGGCTTTTCTAGCGTCCGATAGTCCGTGCCTTCCTCCAGCGCGTTTGCAGCGATGCCGAGCAGACAAACGGCGGCTAGAGCTCGTATAATCTTGGAGATCGTTTTCATCGAATTTCCTTTACGGTAATTTTTAAAGATTGTATAAAATAAAGGGTAAATTTGAGATTAAGCGGTTCGAGAACGAACCGCTTTTGCATTATCTGGCGTCTAGCTTTTTGAGATTTTCTTCGGCCTGTTTGACGTAGCCGTCTTTTTTGAGCGATTCGATCTGCTCTTTGCTGAGCGGACTTGACTTTTCAAAATGCGAATCCACTCTCATCTTTTGATTGCCGTCTTTATCTAAAATTTGCATAAAATCGCCCGTGTGAAGGTTTTTGATGGCGTTAATCTGCACGTTGTAGTGCTTGCTTAGCATAGTGCCGTTGGCGTCTTTTATGCCCATAAATTTTGGCTCCTGCGGGCTCGCATCAAATTCGCCCATCCTTATGCCAAACCCCATCGTTTTGGTATTTTGGTGGCATTCGTTGCACTCTCTGGCCTCCCTCGTGCTCGTGTGAGGATTGAGTGGCTGCATATCAATCGTGAGCATGCCGTCCTTTCTTTTGGCGACGTTGTTAAGTAGCAGCACCTTGCCCTTTTCGTCGATGACGGTGCCTACCGTTTGGATGACGCCGACAAGCGGCGTTACGCGCCCTTCGCCGTTAATACCCAAAATCGGCTCCTCAAACCGCGCATGCGAATAATCGCCCGCCGAGCCGCCCTTTTGCATTATGAAGCTCTTGCCGTCAAAGTCCGTCGGCGTGCCGTTTTTGCCGATCTTTTCGGCGGAGGCGATCCAGTCGATCATCTTTTGATTATTGCTAAAATCGACGCTGTAGTCATAGCCGTAGTATGAGGATGCCCACGTAGCATGGCATGCGTAACACTCCATCGTTTCTAGGTGCTTTGCGGCTCCGACCATCGCGAGGCGACCTTGAGGATTTTTCCAAGCGCCCTTTTTCTCGATGTCTTTTAAGATAGGCACCTCGAGATCTTTGCCGCTTGCGGAGTGCAGGATTACTTTATCGCCGTCTTTTACGACGTTGCCGAATGCATTTCCGCGCGCGCTCACCAAGTAGCCGTCCTTTTTGTCGTACTTAGTCGCGAAATTTTGCGTGACGTCCATTGGCTCTTGCGCGAGTCCCCTAGGAGTATCTTTTAGCAGCATATCTTTTAAATTTGCGTCTTTAACATCGGCCAAATTTAAAAGCTCGTCGCCCACGCCTAGTTTTAGCTCCCATGGATACTTGTTAGGCGTGCCGTGACAGTCCTGACACTCCACCTCCACGTCGCCCAGAGCCACTGTGCCGATGTTGCCGTTGCCGTGCATATCCGGGCTCGTGTGGCAGTCTTGACATAGCATACCCGCCTTATAGTGCACATCCTCTTTGATGTGCTTATAAAGATAAGTCGCGTTAGGCTGCTGAAGCTTGCCGTGATCGTCAAACGGTATATACGCTCCGCCGCGATCGACGGGGAATAAGCCCTGATACTGCAAGCTCACGCGTCTACCTGAAGAGTGGCAGGCGTTGCAGGTAGAAATTTGAATACCGCTGTATTCGCCGTCATTGACCTTTACTTTGGAATTTCTCGTGCCCTGCATGGAGTGCGTTAGCATGTGGCCCGGTTTGGTTTTATCTATCGCCTTGTCGCCGCCCTCGTAGTAGCCCTCTACGCCGTAAGGCACGTGGCACGCCGAGCAGCCAAGCCCCCTGTAGTGCCCGCGCTGCTGCTTGCCTTTTGACATCAAGTGACAGGCGTTGCAGTTTCGCAGATAGTTATAGACCGCCTCTTCGGGTTTATCTTTTGGCGTGGCGAAATTTGTCTTAGGGATGCCTTTTAGCTCGCTTGGAAACTGATCTTTGTGCTGCGCGGCAAGCTCTTTCATATAGGATCTGTAAATTTCGCTGCCGTAGATAGGCTCAAATCCGTCCTCGTCCATAGTATGGTGGTTTGCGTAGCGGTGCTTGAAATCCTCGTTATCAAGCCCCCAGCCGTAGGTTATGACCTTGATCTTGCCCACATCCGTGCTCATCATAGACTTTGCGATACTGGAGGTCTGCTCGGTATGACAGGCGCCGCAGGTCTTATCTATCACGCTAAGGCCGCCTGCAGCCGGAGTGAAGAAATCGAGCAAATTTCCCTTCGGCGCGCCGCTATGGGCTTTGTCTTTGTTTTTTAGCTCTTTGGGGTTGCCGCCGTGGCAGACGACGCAGCCGTTAGGATCACCCACGCTCTCACCCATCGCGTAAATTTGCTGCGCCATCTGCGTGCCGTGTGCGGTAAAGGGCTCTAGACCATCATGACAGGTAAGACAGGCCTTTTTCGGCGCGGGGAAGTCCACGGAGGCAAAGGCGGCGCCGAGCATAAACATAAAACAGGCTAACGCAAGCTTCACGTTAAATTTTAAATTTCCCATTGCTTACTCCTTATTAAAATTTGGTTAACATAGATTATAAAGTATATTATGTTATATTTAGCTTAATAGAATTTGATTTAATGAGCTTAATTTATGCGATAAAGATTTATATAAAATTATAATTTATAGAAGAATTCGAGCGCAGTTTTAAAGACTTGACGGATAAAAAATTTGGCGGATGGATATGTAAATTTTAAACAGAATAGCGGGCTCAAATTTCAGCAATTTGAAGCGTCAGATTTTAGCAAGTTTAAATTTAAACTTGCAGCGGCGAGCCGAATTTTCTTTAAAATTTAACCCGCCGCGAAATCCCAAATCTAGCCGCGCGCCAGTTTTTGGCGGCGGCTAGAAAAACTAAACCGGAAAAGGTCAAATTTAATAGTTAAAGATATTCGGATCGATAACCATCGCACGGTACGCTACGTCGTCTCTCGACGCAGACTCCACGTCCATCTCAAATTTGATGTCGTTTGTTTTCGGATCGATCTCCACGAGCACCATTTTTATCGTCTTATCAGGCTTTAGCAGATAGACGTTCGAGCTTGAGATGAAGTACGTGCTTTTATCCTTTTGCCACTCCACGATGCTCGTAACCGCGCTATAGAAGTCAAATCCGCGCTCCTTGCCAAACTCCCACGTCTGCTCGACGGTGCCCTTTTTCTCGTCGATCTTGTACTCGACCGCGCGAGAGTATTTTTCCTCTTTTAGCGCAGGCTGCTCCATACCGCGGCCGTCGCCGTTGTCAAATACGCTGATGTGCTTAACGGAGCCCTTGTTATCGTAGCGCGGAGTGAGCCACGCGGTGTGCTGCGTCCACGACCAGTCGAAATCGCCCTCGCATTTTGAGTTTTCGCATTTGATTTTGTTGCCGTTTTTATCGACAGGTACTAGCACTTTTTCTTTAAAGTCCGCGCTCCAGCCCTCAGGCGATGCGAGGATCCATTTTACCTTTTTGTCGCGGCCGATCTTAACTATGCCTTGGTGGCGGAGCGAGAGGATGATGCCGTCGTCGCTAGGATCGTATGAGATCGAGTTTACGTGCGCCCAGTTGCGTCCCGTGCCGGTCGATGTCACGTCGCCGAAAGGCAGATCGTCGCTGATTTTGATCTCTTTGGCGTCCATGTCGATATTTAGGCACACGGCGCGAGCGTCAAGAGCTTTGATGAGGTTGCTGCGGTAAACGTTTTTGCCGAAAATTTCATTCAGATCCCACTCGTCCACGACCTTGCCGCTGCCGTCCACTTCGATGATGTGATCTCTGATCGTGTGCGAGAGCCTGCCGTCTGCATGGTGGTAGTTGTATTTACCGACGCGAAGCAGCAAGTGATCGCCCTTTAGCGGCATCACTTCGTGGCTAAGGTCGATGTAGCCGCGCGGCAGCTCGCGGTTATACACCTCCTTGCCCATCATATCGTAGCGCATATATCGCTGCGCCATGCCCCAGCTAAGATCGCCGTTTGGTAGTTGATGAAAGCCCATCATCATACCGCCGTCCATCACTCTGCGCTCGCTGCGGTCGTAAAATTTCTGATAGTCCAGATACCATCTGACCTCGCCCTGCGTATCGACGACGAAATTTTCGGTGAAATCATTCCAGCTAGCCGCACCGCCGTTTTTCCAATCAAGCGGCTTATAAACGCTCGTGATGGTGTTGTTGATGAGATAGAGTCTGTTTTTAAACGCAGGATCGACCTTTTTGACCTTCATCTTTTGCATGTGGCTAAATCTATAATCTCGGCTATACGTCACGATCGGCTGAGCGTAAATTTTATACTTTTCGACCTTCTTTTCGCCGTTAAAAACGTAGCTCACTTCAACCTCGTTTAGATAGTCTGGATACAGCCCCCAGATCGGCACGCCGTCGTGCGTCAGCAGCGCATGGTCTGAGACGTTATAGGCGATGTCGATGCCGCCGTTAGGTTTACCCAGCACCCGCACGTGGACATCCTTAATATCCTTGCCCGCGCGATCGATGATAGCGGTTAGAGGCGCCACGTCGTAGGGGTTGATAAACACCGAGCCAAGCTCGCCCTGGGTTTTTACCTGATGCGCCAAAACGCCCGCACTCGCAGTCTGCGGCACCGCTATAAACGCGCCGCTTACCAAGGCCGCAGCCAAAACGATAGAACCGAAAAAATTCTTACGCATATTCGCTCCTTTTGGGTAAATTTATCTAATTTTACCACTACCGTATCACGCAATAATCATACTAGATTTAAATTTTACTTAAATATCAAATTTAAAGCTATATTTTAATATAAAGGCTTAAATTTTAACGCGCAAACGAGCTGGGCAACTGATTAAATTTTGATATAATTAGCCTCTATTTATCAAATTTAAGGAGAAAAAATGCCTTTCATAAACGTAAAAATGGCAGGCCCGGAGCCGACAAAAGAGCAAAAGCAAAAGCTAGTCGAAGAGATGACCGAAACTATGGTACGCGTGCTGGGCAAAAGTCGCGAGCGCGTGCAAATTTATATCGAGACATACGACGCAAGCTCGATAGGCTCGGGCGGTAAGACGCTTGAGGAGATTAGAAAGGAGCAAAAATGAGCGAATTTTCTAAAGAAGATTTGGAGCGAAAAATCACGCTAACAGCGGGCGATACGGCGCCCCAGTTTAGCCTAGAAAACAGCGACGGCGTAAGCGTAAGTCTAAAAGACTTCGTCGGCAAAAACGTCGTGCTGTACTTTTATCCAAAGGACAACACCCCCGGCTGCACGACCGAAGCGTGCGAATTTAGCGCGCTTTACGGCGATTTTATAGCTAAAGAAACCGTGATCGTGGGCATTAGTCCCGATAGCGTCAAATCCCACGCCGCTTTTGCGCAAAAACAGAGCCTAAAGCACGTATTGCTAAGCGATCCAGCGCATGAAGTCGCCAAACTCTACGGCGTCTGGCAGGTGAAGAAAAACTACGGCAAAGAGTATCTGGGCATAGTACGCTCGACCTTTGTGATCGGCAAAGACGGCAAGATCGTGAAGGTGTATAAGAGCGTGAAGGCAAAGGAGCATGCGGCAAAGGTTTTGGCCGATCTTTTGAAGTGATTACGGCTTGTCTCACGAGCGTCTTTAACGGAGCTAGTAAAAATTTAGCTTGATAGACTATATGTCTTATCTTCGCTAAATTTTTACGTCGCAACCCTTAAATCCATCTCGCGATACTGCACCTTGATTTTTTACGTTCAAATTTAAGGGTCAAATTTGCAAAATTCGGCTTCAAATTTTACCCGCCGAGACCCGCACCCTGAAAATGCGAAATTTAAACTCGCGACGCTTTGTGTCAGCAAAGCAGTGTCGCCACCTCTCACGTGCAGTGGGGTTGGAGAGGGCTTGGGAGAGGAAGGGGCGACGCTTCGTAAGTAGAAACCCCTTCCTCT
>CAUQOI010000099.1:0-7381 GCA_963519525.1 uncultured Campylobacter sp. | reverse complement strand
GCGGTCTTTGTAGAGTTGTTTTCTATGGCGTAGGCCAGGGGCGAGAGTTTGTAGTTGTCTTGCGCGCGAGCGTTTGCGCCCATATCTATAAGCCTTTTTGCCGTGACTTCGTCATCGTAAAAGCTAGCGTACATCAAAGGAGTAACGCCGTCTATTAGTGGAGAGTCTACGCTAATGTTATTATCTTGCATAAATTTTAAAATTTGATCCGTTTGCTTTGATTTTAAAAGTTTGCGGAAATTTTCCGCAAATGTGTCGTCCTTTATCTGCTTATCTATATCCCAGTATCTAAAAGCAAAGTCGTCTATCTCCTCTTGCGTTACGTATTTGCTTAGTTCCGAACCGGGGATTATCTTAGTATCGGCGGTAACTACGAAGCGAGTCGGGCCGGATAGCTTTTCGTAAATAAAATTTACGAAAACGATGAGACAAAGAGCAGCGAGGCTAAGTGCGAGTTTGTTCAATCCAAATTCCTTTTAGCTAAAAATAAAAGTCTTCGTATTTTATCTTTAATATCATTAAGGTATATTTAATTTATTTATACAGTTATTTTTAAAATATTATCAAAACTAAGATTACTTTTAATAGAGTATTAAGCATTGTTACGCTTAAATTTTCGGGTTTTTATTAACTAATTTTACAAAGAAGGTACGGTGAAGGTTTTATCGCTTTTTATTTGTTTTTCATTATCTATCTATGCTAAAACCTTTACTTTTTCCTCCCTTGCTAAATCCCTAGAATCCACCAACCCCTCCATCCTATCTTCCAAGCTTCAAACCCTGCTAGCAAACGAAGAGATAAACGCGGCTAAATCAAGCCTATATCCCAGGCTAAGCCTAAGCGCAAATAGCGAATACTCTAAGAAGTATGCAAACGCTAGAAACAACTACATAAACGATGAAAGCCTGGTAAGCTCTACGGGACACGCTAGCTCGGTATCTTTAAAGCTAAATTACGAGTTATATAAATTTGGAGCAAATGCCTTAAACATAGATGCGGCCGCTTATAAAAAACAAAGCCTAAGCTATAAAGAGTGCGTGACGCTAAATGAGGCTAAACTAAGACTGCTTGAGCTATATTATAATCTGCTAGATAGCAAAGACAAACTAAACTCCTATAGCAAACTAAAACAAATCAATAAAGAGATCTACGAAACATCCAAACGCCTCTATGAAAACGGCGATCATACAAAAACGGCAATGACAAATAGCGCCATAAGACTAGTAGAGATAGAAGATAATATAGCAAGTCTAAATAAGCAGATAAAAAATCTCATTAGCGAGATATCAAATTTAAGCGGAGAGGATATCTATATAGAAGATGAGATAATGCCTTTTAGCAGCGAGGATATAGGAGATAAATTTAATCAAACCTCCGTTTCTTTAAAACGGGCTAGTCAAACTAATCAAACTAATCAAACTAATCAAACTAATCAAACTAATCAAACCAAATCTTTAAAACAAGCTCCTAGCATTTCGCCTCAAAATTTAAGCTCGGATAGTTTAATTTCTTCCACTCTACCTCCATTTGAGCAAACCTCCGAGGCTAAAGAGCTAAACGCTCTGATCCTCTCTAAACAAAGCGCTCTTGAATCAAAAAAGAGGGAGTATTATCCGGCATTTTATCTATACGCTAAGTATGACTTTTACGGGGACGACAGAGACAACTTTCGCCGCTCGTGGGACGATACGCAAAGAAACGGATACAGGATAGGCCTTAGTATGGTTTATAATCTCTTTGACGGCTTTAATAGGGAAGCTAGTATTGAGAGCGCGTTTCTTGAACTACTTTTAGTCAAAGAGCAGTTTAACGAAGCTAAAAGGCGCTACGAAAAAGAGGCTAGAAATATAAACGATGATTTGCGCTCAAATTTAGAAAAGCTAAAAACTACTTCGGAGCTAACCTCTTACTCCAAAGAGCTTTTAGGTATGGAAGAAAGGCTAAATTTAAACTCGCAAACCGATAAACTAAGCGTACTTGAAAGCAAGGTTAAATTTAACGAAAATCTCATCAAAAACGAAGAGGCGTTACTGCAAGCAAATATGCTTACGGTAAAACGCTTTTTAATAAACGAAAAGAGCGTAGATTGCAAAGCGCTTTAAGAAGCTTAGAGGTAGTCGGGGCTCTAAATAACGTAAGAATCGACAGCAGAGCTATAATAAGAGATTACGCCCTAAATAGCGCTCCAAGCTTTGAAGAGCTTATAAAAATAGCAAAAGACAAGGGCTTTAAGGCCAAGATTAAACCTTTAACTATTAAAAATTTAGCTTCCTATCCATTGCCTTGCATAGCTAGGGATAAAAACGGAGTTTATTTTAATATCTTAAAAGTAGACGCCTCTAAAAACGAAGTCTTAATCTTTAAAGATAAAAACGAGCCTTACGCTATTAAATTTGAAGAGCTATTAAACTCGCCAAATTTAGAGCCAAAGATGATAGTTTTAAAGCATAAGCTTTTAAACGATAGGATCAAATTCGGCTTTGGTTGGTTTTACGCTAGGATGCTAAGCTATAAAAAGATAGTAGGAGAAATTTTAATAGCATCTTTCGTTATACAGCTATTTGGATTAGTTACTCCTCTTTTTACCCAGGTGGTGCTTGATAAGGTTTTAGTGCATCACTCGCTTAGCACTCTAAACGTCATAGCCGTAGCCTTTGGGGCGGTGATTATATTTGAAATGCTTTTAAGTCTTAGCAGAAACTATATATTTGCCCATACTACTTCAAAGATAGACGCCAGGCTTGGTGCTATGCTATTTGATCACCTGATAAAACTACCTATGATCTACTTTGAAAACAGAAAAGTAGGAAACATAGTAGCTAGAGTTAGAGAGCTAGATAGTATAAGAGAGTTTATAGCTAATAAATCGGTTACCGTTCTGCTTGATATGCTTTTTAGCGTGGTGTTTGTCGCGATGATGCTGCTTTATAGCGTTAAGCTTACATTAGTAGCCTTGGGCTTTGTAGCCGTGATAGCTACGCTTTATTTCTTTGCTACCCCAAGACTTAGAGCAAGGCTTGAGGATAAATTTCAAATGGGAGCTAGATCAAACTCCTATCTGGTTGAATCAATCACCGGCATATCCACCGTTAAATCCTTGGCGATCGAGGGTAGCATGCAGCGCCTTTGGGAGGATTTTTTAGCCAAATACGTAAAATCAAGCTTCGAGCTTTCAAATTTATCAAATATCTTATCCGGCATCGCAAATGCTCTTTCAAAGCTAATGACGCTATCTATACTCTATCTAGGAGTTGGCCTAGTTATAGAAAACAAACTAAGCGTAGGCCAGCTAATAGCCTTTCAGATGTTTGCGGGGCAGTTTAGCGCTCCTATAATGAGGCTGGTCGGGCTTTGGAACGAATTTCAGCAAGCGCTTCTTAGCGTAGATAGACTAGGAGATATACTAAATACCCCAAAAGAACAAGAAAACGATAACGCTATAACACTAAATGAGATAAAAGGTGGAGTGAAATTTGATAACGTTAGCTTTAAATACTCTCCAAACTCTCCTATCGTGCTTCAAAACTTTAGCTTAGAGGTAAAACCAAACACCAGTATAGGCATAGTAGGTAGAAGCGGTAGCGGAAAGAGTACTCTAACTAGGCTTCTTCAAAGACTATACTACGCAAACGAAGGAGCTATCTATATAGACGGGGTCGATATCAGACATATGAACCCGTCCTGGCTTAGGCAAAACATAGGAGTAGTGCTGCAAGATAGTTACCTCTTTAGCGGCTCCGTTAAAGAAAACATAGCTTATGCTTATCCAAGCGCCCCTATGGATCTAATCTTGCAAGCCTCAAAGATAGCCGGAGCGGATGAGTTTATAAGCACGCTACCCGAGGGCTACGACACCTTAGTGGGAGAGCGAGGTTCGTCTCTTTCCGGCGGTCAAAAACAACGTATCGCGATCGCAAGAGCCATACTAACCAATCCTAGAATTTTAATATTTGACGAAGCGACCTCTGCGCTTGACTACGAAAGCGAAAAGATAATATCAAATAACCTCTCGGCCATCAAGAAAAACAGAACCGTCTTTATAGTAGCTCATAGGCTAAGCACCGTTAGGGAGTGTAACGAGATAATAGTACTGGATAAAGGAAGACTAATAGAAAGAGGAGACCACGAAAGTCTGATGAAGCAAAGGGGTTATTATTACTTTTTAAATAACCAGCAAGAAACTAGAGAAGGATAAAGGGCCCACCTATGGTTTTACCGGGGCTTGACTCGGTTACCCTGCTTTGTTTGCTTGATGATATAGGGTAAATTTAAGCCATTTTTTATATTTTATGTATATACTTACTTTATTGGTAAAAGGAGTAAAAATGCAAGCGACCGGTGGCTATTCTACCAAGATATTTAAAAGCGGAAACTCTATGGCAATCAGAATTCCAAAAGCGATAGACCTCACAAACTATGATGAAGCCGTTATATATCAAAGAAAAAACGAGATCATCATCAAACCAAAATCCCTAAAAACCACCAAATGGGATATATTGTTTAAGGAGCTGGGCAAAATAGAGTCCGATAAAATAGAGGTCAAAAAATTGCCCGTTCAAGATAGAGAGAAATACTTTGACTAATTAAGGCAGAAATTTGAAATATCTTCTTGATACAAATATATGTATATACATCATCAATGAAAATCCTATCTCGGTGCTTGAAAATCTAAACTCTCATAAAAACGATGAAATTTACATATCCGCTCCGACTATCTCGGAGCTTTATTACGGAGTTTTAAACTCCAAAAGAAAAGAGGAAAATCTAATGAAACTGGATAAATTCTTAAATGCTTTTAAGGATAGTATTTTGGAATTCGATTTAAAAGCTGCAAAACAATACGCAAGTATAAGACTTTTCATTAATCAAAACGGCAAAAGAAACATAGGAGATAAAGATATGGATATAGCGGCCGTTTGCCTAGCCAATGACGCAATATTGGTTACCAATAACGAAAAAGACTTTAATTTTTTACCGAATTTAAAGATTGAAAATTGGGCTAGGTAGCAATGTGCAGACTATTGCAAAAATTTAAGAACAAAAAACATACCAAAAATAAAACAGGAACCAAATTTAATAGCTTGGTATGCAACCAGGTATAAATAGGCAAGAAAAAATATAAGGAAACTCTTGAAAAACATCCCAAACGACCTCCACGAATTTAAACCCCTTCTTATAGAAATAGAAGATAAGCCCCTTAATCCTCTGGGCAGAATCATTCTTTATCTAGTACTGGCTATTATGGTCTTTGGTACCGCTTGGCTGATACTAGCTAAAGTGGACGTAGTGGTAAGCGCGCAGGGTAAGGTTATACCAAGCGGAGAGATAAAGATACTAAAACCTCTTGAAAGCGGAATAGTGTCAAAGATATTCGTTAAAGAATCGGACAAGGTTAAAAAAGGAGACATCCTAATACAAATAGACCCCACGGTAACGGATGCCTCGCTATCTAGCAAACAAGACGATCTAGCGGTGATTAATTCAGACATCGTTTTACTAGAAGCTCTTATTAGCGAATCAAATTTAAGTAAAGACGAACTAAACAAGCTAAACTCCTCTCAGATAAGCTTATATAATAGCCAAAAACAAATTCTAGCTAGCACCTATGAGGGTAACAAAGCCAAACTAAACTCAGCCAAGCTTGATATTAAGGCCAACGAAAGCGAGGTAAATAGACTTAGCCTTCTTCTAAGCAAAGAAGAGGAGGCTAAAGTAAGACTACAAAAGGTGCTTGACCTAATAGCAAAGAAAGAATACGAAGAGGTAAGTAAAAATATCATAAATTTAAAAGAGCAAAAAGATATTGCCCTATATAGACTAAAAGAATCAAATAAAAAACTTGAAGAAATCATAGAAGAAAACGAAAAAGCGATAAAAACCATAAAATCAAGCTGGATAGAAACATCGCTAAGCAAAGAAAAAGAAAAAAGAGAGCTAAGCGCTCAGATAAACGCAATCCTTTTTTCAAACAAGACCCAACAAATCAAATCTCCCGTAGACGGATTTGTGGGGAAACTACTTATCCACACCGAAGGAGGAGTAGTAAGCCCAAACGATAATCTAATATCGATCGTTCCCTCGGATGCTCCTTTAATAATAAAAGCAAATGTTCTAAATAAAGACATAGGTTTTCTAAAACTAGGTCAAGAAGTAGCCATTAAGATAGATACCTTTAGCTTTCAAAAGTATGGACTCTTGCACGGAAATATAATAGAAATCTCAAAAGATGCCATAGAAGATGAAAAGCTAGGGCTAATATACGAAATCAAGATAAAACCAAACAGCCTGGATATAAAAGTAGAGGGAGAAACCAAGCAACTAGAAATAGGTATGAGCGTAATAGCTGAAGTAAAGACCGGTAAAAGAAGGGTCATAGAGCTGTTTATTTATCCGATAATCAAATATATGGATGAGGGGTTAAGTGTGAGGTAGTTGTCGTAGAGGTAAATGCATCGTCGCGCATTTTAAAACGAGTATCTTGCGTTTAAAATGAGAGCAAGATAAGAATCAACGACCTTATACTAATTTTGTATTTTAAGTGCCTTTTAAATATCTTTAAAACCTTTTATTTGTTTTTAATTCATATGCTTCATATCTATAAATAACCCTACAAACCTACCTGCTTACTACTAATAAAATCTCATGGATGCATAAATAGGATTATAAGGCGCTTGCATTAACCCTTCTCTTTTGCTTTATAGCATTTTTACGACTAGCTCGCCCTGAGTATTTACCGCATATATGTTTTCATATGTAGTTGTTGCCCCTATACTCAGCAAATCCTACAAGATTAACTTTATTGTCAGTAGAGCTATTATTATTAATAATTAATGAATACAGATAAAACTGTTATCTTTATGTGTATTTAATTCTATAAAAGATACATCTTATGTCGCTTATGATAAAATAATATTGCCACGAAAAAAATAGAAAAGGATAGTGCTGTGTCACATATTTATTTTATAGGCGGTATTTATGGTGTTGGCAAAAGTACACTCATACAAAAGATGTCAAGCAAATTTAACTATTTCCAAATATCAGCAAGTAAAATAATTAGTGAACAAAATAAAGAAGAGTATGGTGCCAACAAGCTAGTAAAAGATAAAAACAAAAATCAAGAAATACTTATTAGTGGGCTAGATAAAATAAGAAATAGCACTGTAAATAGCATACTTCTAGCGGGTCATTTTTGTATTATAGGAAAAGATGAAGAAACGATAGATGATATACCGACATTCATATTCAAAAAACTATATTTAAATAAAATAGTAATTTTAACATTGTCGACAGAGCAGATAGTTGAGAATTTAAAAATTAGAGACAATAAGATCTACAACAAAGATTTCATACATTTATTACAAGAAAGAGAAGAGGCGTTAGG
>CAUQOI010000098.1:0-7405 GCA_963519525.1 uncultured Campylobacter sp. | reverse complement strand
TCGGCGAGCTAAAAAGCAGCGAAAATGCGGCGTTTCCAAACGAAAGCGGCGTTGCAGAAGCGCTAAAAAATATGCGCGAATACGTCCTAGCTAGAGGCGGCGGCAAAGACGCTCAAAGCGCCGTGAAAGAGGGCAGTCCGAGCGAAATTTTGGCTCGATCTTTTATGTCGCGCGCGAGCCTTGATTATCGCACGTTTTCTAAAATTTATACGCCTGAGCTTGACGGGATGTTTTTTGAGTTAAAAGCGCGGCTAAAGCGCTATTTTGACGCGCTGGAGGAGTATAAAATCGCCGAGCTTGCTAGATTTTTAAAAATCTATAAAGAGTGCAAAATCTCGCTAAACAAAAGGCTAAATTCGCTCGCCTTTAGCGACGTGACGCGCCTGGTTTACGAGCTTTTGAGAGGCGGCGAGACGGACGCGCAGATGCTTTATTTTAGGCTCGACGGGCGCATAAATCACCTGCTCATCGACGAGTTTCAAGACACCAACGTCGCGCAGTACGAGATCATGCGTCCTCTCATCGAAGAAATCGTCGCCGGATACGGACAAAACGGGCTTGGCAGCTTTTTTTACGTCGGCGACGTAAAACAGAGCATTTACCGTTTTCGCGGCGGCAAAAAGGAGCTTTTCGGTAAGCTGATGCGAGATTTTCCGCAGATCAAAGCGCAAAATTTGGAGGTAAATTACCGCAGCAAAAAGGCGCTGGTTAGATTTACGAACGCCGTATTTGCGGACAAGATTGAAAATTTTAAACCGCAAAGAACGCCGCAAAAAGAGGGCGAGCGGGTAAATTTGGTGGGCGAGATGCCGTATTTTGAGGCACAGGAGGACGATCTTGGCTTCGTGCGGGTAAGCAGCGGCGATGACGTGGCGATAGAGGCGGCGCAGCAGGTTAAATTTCTCCTGCAAAAAGGGGTTTGCGAGGACGACATTACCGTGCTTTGCTGGAAAAACGACGACATAAATAAAATCTTAAATTTGCTGAGCGAAGCGGGCGTAAAAAGCGTGAGCGAGGGCGTGACGTCGTTGCTAGCGAGCAAAAATGCGCGCGCAGTAGCGGAATATGCTAAATTTTGCCTATTCGGCGAGCGAATTTACAAGCTAAATACCGAGGCGATCCTTGACGTAAACGCCGTAAAACTAAGCGTAAATCCGCAAAAATCGGCGCTTGAGAGCCTGCACTATCTAGCGGGCAGGCTCGGCGTAGATATGAGCGATGCGGACGTTTTGCGGCTACTTGAGCTGGCGCAGCCGTATTCAAATTTGACCGAGTTTGTCTATAATCTTGATAGATTTGAAGCTAAAGCGAGCGCAAAAAGCGGCGAGGGTGTGAAAATAATGACCATGCACAAGTCAAAGGGGCTGGAGTTTGAAAACGTGATCGTGTGCGATAAAATGGGCGCCGGACGGCACGATGGGTCAAATTTCATCGCGGAATACGATGCGGGTACGGGCTCATGGCAGGTACGACATAACATCAAAAAGCAGTGTATCGACGAGGATTTTGCAAGGCTCAAAGAAAAGGCGGCGCGGCTCGAGCGCGAAGAGGATATGAACAAGCTCTACGTCGCGTTAACGCGGGCGATCAGCGGGCTAATCATCGTCAAGAAAACGGACGCAAACGGCAGAAATCCGAGCTTTTTTGGGGCGTATGGGAGTAACGGCGAGGTTATAGAGTATCTTGATTTGGTCGATTTTAGCTTCGGCGAGCCCACGCCTAGCAAGGCGCGAAATTTGACGTCGGCGGGCAAATTTGAGCCTATAGAGCTAGTTCAAATTTCAAAGCAAATCGTAGATGAAACGCCAAAAACCGAGGGCAAAAATCAAAAGGCGATTTATTTTGGTTTGGCGCTGCACTATCTGCTCGAGATGGCGGAAAAATTTGACGAGAGTTCGCTAAAAACGGCGCAAATTTCGATGCGAAACGCTTTTCATAAATTTTTGGACGAGGGTGAGCTGGATGAAATTTACGCGCGCGGACTAAATTTGATAAACGAGCCTAAATTTAAACAGATGACGCAAGCAAAAAGGGTGTTTAAGGAGCAACCTTTGCGCTTTGAGAGTACGCTAAAGCAGCTTGACCTGCTCTGTTTGGACGAAACCCAAATCTGCGTAATCGACTATAAAACGAGCGATAAAAATATAGATGAAAATATCGTGCAGGTTGAGGAGTACAAAAAAATACTAGCTCAAGTTTATCCGAATCTGAGCGTGAAGGCGGCGATATTTTACGCTTTACGGGACGAAATTCGAAGCATTTATATTTAAATATAGCTTAAATTAAGCTATCTGTAAGGTGCATTTGAATACAATCACGACTTAAAATTATCTAAAGGGTAAGAAATGACGAAAATAACAAAACCAAACGAAGTGGAGCGCGAGTGGATCGTGCTTGACGCGGCAGGCAAGCGTTTTGGTAGATTGCTAACCGAGGTAGCTACGCTGCTTCGCGGTAAGCATAAACCAAATTTCACTCCGAATGTCGATTGCGGCGATTACGTTATCATAATCAACGCTTCTAAAGCCGAATTTACGGGCAATAATAAAGCCGAGCAAAAGCTTTACCACCGCCATTCGGGATATTTCGGTAGCACGAAGAGCGAGAAATTCGGCGAGCTTTTGGCTGACAAACCTGAAAAACTGTTCAAGCTAGCCGTTCGCGGAATGCTTCCAAAAACAAAACTCGGCAGAGAGATGATAAAAAAACTAAAAGTTTACGCCGGCAGCGAGCATCCGCACACGGCTCAAATAGCTAAAAAAGAAGGAAAATAATCATGGCGAAAGTTTATGCAACTGGTAAAAGAAAAACTGCCGTAGCGAAAGTCTGGCTAAAACCGGGCAGCGGTAAAATTTTAGTAAACGGACTTGATCTAAACACTTGGCTCGGCGGACACGAGGCTATCAAGCTAAAAGTTGTTCAACCTCTGCTTTTAACAAAACAAGAGGGTTCTGTAGACGTAACCGCAACTACTCTAGGCGGCGGATACTCTGCCCAGGCTGAGGCGCTAAGGCACGGCATTTCAAGAGCATTGGCTCTATTTGACACTGACTTCAGAGCGACTCTAAAACCAAAAGGCCTACTAACTCGCGACTCACGCGTCGTCGAGCGTAAGAAATTCGGTAGAAGAAAAGCTAGAAGAAGCCCGCAGTTCTCTAAACGCTAATAGTTTTTGGAGTAGTGCGAATTTAAGGTGCATTGATATTTGCGGTTGGTTTTTTGTAAACTCGCAAATATCAAATGTTTAAACGAAATTTATAATTTTTGTGTTATCATTGAAACATACATTTCACTTGAAAGGATTTTCTATGAAAAAGATTGCTATTGCTTTAGTTGCTGCTACAGCTCTTTTTGCTGCTGATTCAGCTTACAAATATGAATTAACTCCAACCATAGGCGGAGTTCATCCTGAGGGTAACCTTGGAATGAACGATCAAGCTGCTATCGGTTTAAGACTTGGTAGAAACCTTGAGAATTTCTTCATCAACCAAGTAGAGCTAGGTTTTAGCCACGCAGATAAGGTTAGAGAGTATGGCGTAAAAGGCAAAGCTACTAGATATTTCGTAAATGCTATTAAAGATTTCGGTATCACTGACAATCTTTCACTTTATGGATTACTAGGTGCTGGATATGAGGATGTTTCAAAAAGATTCGTTAAAAATGATGACGGCGGCTTCGGTCAATACGGCCTTGGCTTAAAGTACCAAATTACTGACAACTTCGCATTACGTGCTGAAGCTGTTGATGCTATTAAATTTAACCATGGAGATCACAACCTATTCTACACTCTAGGTTTTGCAGTAGGTTTTGCTCCTAAAAACGCTCCTGTAGTTGCAGAAGCTCCAAAAGTTGAGCCTGCTCCTGCTCCTGTTAGCCTTGATGATGACAATGACGGCGTTTTAAACGATGTCGATCAATGCCCAAATACACCGGCAGGCGTTGTAGTTGACGAGACTGGATGCGAGAAGGTTATCGTTCTTAGAGATATCGGCGTAAACTTCGCATTCGATAGCTACAAAATAACTCCAAAATATCTTGAGGAGATCAAAAAAGTAGCTAACTTTATGGGTGAAAATCCAGGTTACCGCGTAGTTCTAAGCGGACATACAGATAGCGTAGGCGCTGAGGCTTACAACCAAAAACTATCTGAAAAAAGAGCAAACGCGGTTGCTAAGGCTCTTGAAGAGCTTGGCGTAAGCGCAGACAAGATTACATCTATCGGATATGGCGAGCTTAAACCTATCGCTTCAAACAAAACAAAAGAAGGACGCGCTGAAAATAGACGCGTTGAAGCTAGATTTAACAAATAATTAGCCTAGCTTAATAATGCATGGATGAGATTAAATTCGAACTTATTTGGTCGTTAATCTCGTCCTATTCTTTAAAAATCTTAGGCTCTATCGCCATATTGCTTATCGGCAAATGGCTAGTAGCTAAAATCTCAAATCTTATATCAAAATTAATCATTTCCTCTAGACTTGACGAAACTCTTTCGAATTTTTTACTAAATATCATTAAAACGTTTCTCATGGCTTTCGTAATCATAGCCGCCATCGCAAATTTGGGCGTCGAGACGTCTATGTTCGTTGCGGCGCTAGGCGCCATCGGTCTTGCTATCGGTATGGCGTTTAAGGATACTTTTTCAAACATCGGCGCAGGATTTTTGATAATATTTTTTAGACCGTTTAAACTCAAAGACCACATAGAAGTCGCAGGCGTGCAAGGCGCGGTCAAGGAGATCAATATGTTTAGCACTGTTTTGCGTACGACCGATCACAAAACCATCATTATCCCAAACGGACGCATCATAAGTAGCAATATAATAAACTTCTC
Source organism: uncultured Campylobacter sp. (assembly GCA_963519525.1). Taxonomy (GTDB): domain Bacteria; phylum Campylobacterota; class Campylobacteria; order Campylobacterales; family Campylobacteraceae; genus Campylobacter_A. The sequence goes on along the minus strand of CAUQOI010000098.1, from coordinate 2,572 downwards.
AAAAGAGGGCACTAGACGCGTCGAGCTCGTATTTTCCATAGATTATAAAGACGATTTAAAGCTTGCAAAAGAGATTATTTTAAACCTAGCAAACGAAAACAAAAAGATCCTAAAAGAGCCAAAGCCATTCGTCGGCGTCGGAAGTTTGGGTGAAAATAGCGTAAATTTGACTGCTAGATTTTGGTGCGCGAGTAGTGATTTTTCGGATGTGCAGTTTGCTATGCTAGAAAGCGTTAAGCTCGCATTTGACGCTAAAGGCATCTCTATACCGTCGCCGCAGCTTAGCATCCGCTATCAAGACAAAAGACAAGACGAGCAAATTTAATTACTCGATTTTCTTGCGTATTTTATGCTTATTCTCTTGTATGGTTGATAGGTTAAATTTAACCTGCAATTCCGTGCTGTTAAATTTGTGTAAAAATACATAACTATCATAAATTTTGCCTGCAGTATTTTAAACAGTATCCTTACATAAGAGTTAAATTTGACATCATGGTATTTTAAGAAAACCGTAATTTCAGTACCTAGCCTACAATAAGGTAAAACGAAATAAAAACCCACAATGATGAAAATTTGAAATTTAAAAAAGCCAACTTAAGGCAAATTTTAAAATACAAAAAGTAAAATCAAAATTTATTAAATTGTAAATTTGATGCGAAAATGTCGTCAAATTTATGCTGTCACAATCAAAAAACGAAAGAAGCAAGATGAAAAAAACCATACTTTTTGACCTAGACGGTACGCTTATCGACTCCACGCCCGCGATCCTTGATGGATTTGGCGCGGCGTTTCGGGCTCACGGCGAGCCTGCTCCAAAGTCCGAGGCGGTCAAGGCTCTAGTCGGCCATCCGCTTGACGTTATGTTTGCGGGACTTGGCGCGCCAATGCAGCTCGTGCCTGATTATATCGCCGCGTATAAGGCGCGTTATGAGCAGATTTTTTTGGAGCAAACATCGTTGCTTGATGGCGCGGCGGGCGCGTTGGCGCTTGCTAGCGAGGTCGCGGACGTGGGCGTCGTGACGACGAAAACGTCGAAATTTTCGGTCATTTTGCTTGAGCACTTGGGCGTTATGAAATTTATCAAAACCGTGATCGGCAGAGACGACGTCGTAAATCCAAAGCCCGACCCTGAGCCCATAAACAAGGCTCTTGAGCGCCTAGATAACACAAGCGCGCAAGATAAGGCGAACGCCTTTATGATCGGCGATACGACGATGGATCTGGAGGCGGCGAAGCGTGCGGGCATCGCGGGCATCGGGCTGGTTTGCGGCTACGGCAATGAGGCTGATTTGCGCGGTCATTCAAATTTGATCTTTAAAAACGCATTTGAGGCGGTTAAATTTATAGTGGGTAGATGAGGTTGACCGATAAATTTAGAGGTTTAGTAGCGTATAGTTAGCTCGCTAAACGGCTATTTTTAGTGTTTGTTTGAGTTGTCAAATTTAACCATCTATAAAACGCAGCGACAAGTACGGCAAGCCAAATTTAAATCAAATTTATCGCAAGGGCCAGGGCAAAGAGGCAAATTTGACTTACCGATGCGCTCCCTTTTTTATTAAAGGGCTCAAGCGCATCGATGATATTAAGATAAACGCCGTCAAAATCCGTATCTAAGACTTTTATACAACTCATCGCTCAGGTAGCAGTAAGGCAGCAACTAGGCATCCGTGACCGAGATAGCTCGTATGTAGCCGATAGCGGCTCATTTTTCTACTAAGCCGTCTTTAGCAATAACCTCAATCCTGTTTTGGGAGATGACGATGAAATCGTATTGCGAGATAGTAATGACGAAGCAACGTATCTTCTTGCGCTAGCCTATCGTAAATTTTGCTTCATTCGTAATTTTTCATTCGCCGCGACATAAAAGCATAAGACGAAAATCGCGGCTATTGCGGATAAAATTTTATGCATAGCTTCTTCGTTTTTAAAATTTATGGTTTCAATTTGAGTAGTTTTTAAAATCGGCCGACAAAACAAATTTGGGGCTTTAGATTATTAAATTTAGGCCTTTTTGAAAATGTAAAGCGGCGGATTAATGATAGATTTTGGAATTTAGCTCTATAATAAAAAATTTTTAAAAAAAATAAGAAAATTTAAGGCGGAAAAATGGCTAAAATAATGAAAACTATGGACGGAAACGAGGCTGCGGCGCACGCATCGTATGCATTTACCGAGGTTGCGGGCATCTACCCGATCACTCCTAGCTCGCCGATGGCCGACTACACCGATATGTGGGCAGCTCAGGGTAAGAAAAATCTATTCGGCATGCCCGTTAAAGTCGTCGAAATGCAAAGCGAGGGCGGAGCTGCGGGCACCGTGCACGGCTCGCTGCAAGTAGGCGCCCTAACCACTACATACACGGCTTCGCAAGGCCTTTTGCTAAAAATCCCCAATATGTACAAAATCGCAGGCCAGCTACTACCCGGCGTCATCCACGTGAGCGCGCGCTCTATCGCGGCCCAGGCGCTTTCTATCTTTGGCGACCATCAGGATATTTATGCCTGTCGCCAAACGGGCTTTGCTATGCTGGCAAGCGGCTCCGTGCAAGAGGTCATGGATATCGCGGGCGTCG
>CAUQOI010000097.1:0-7408 GCA_963519525.1 uncultured Campylobacter sp. | reverse complement strand
TTGATATCTCTGCGGCGCGCTAGCTCGTCTATTATAAACGTTAGCTTCACGCTTTTTACCGCATCGTCGCGGTATGTCTCGCGCTGTTTAGTTAGAGCGTCTTTGTCCTCTCTAAATTTAGCCATCTGCTCAGGCGTAAAGCTGCTCCAAGCGCCGCGGAATTGCATATCCATCTCTTGCTCTACGATGTTTTTCGGCACGTCGAAGTTAAATTTAGCCACGATCGCGTCGGCAAATTTAGGCTTTAGCTCCTCGTTTACGTTTTTAGCGTGCTTCTCGGCTTTGATTTGCTCTTTTAGTCTCTCTTCAAACAGCTCGACGCTTACCTTTTCCTCGCCCGGCATGGTGCGTTTTAGTGTCTCTTCGTCGATCTCTTCAGGCACTTTTTTGCCTTGGATTTCGTGCAGTTTTACTTTAAACGTCGCGTCTTTGCCCGCAAGGTGCGCAGCGCCGTACTCGGCCGGAAATTTAACCTTCACGTCGCGCTCTTCACCGACTTTTAGCCCGATCATGCCGTCCTCAAAGCCCGGTATAAACTGACCCGAGCCGATTTCTAGCAGGTAGTTTTCAGCTTTGCCGCCCTCAAACGCAGCACCGTCTACGAAGCCCTCGAAGTCAAATTTGGCAAAATCGCCCTTTTCAAGCGCGGCTTTTTCTATTTTTTCTAACGGAGCCATCATTTTTAAAATTTCGTTTTTTCTCTCGTCGATCTCTTTTTTAGTTACGCGCGGAGTGCTGACGCTTTCTATCAACTCCTCGTAGCCGTCGATGTTTATAACCGGTTTAAACGAAAGCTCGATCTCCACGTCTATCTCGTTCTCGCCTCTATCAAATTTAGTCACGATCGGCTCGCCGATAACCTCTTCAAATTTTCTATTTAGCTCTTTTAGTCCAACGTCTATGACGTCTTTTAGCGCGTCTTGCTCGGCATCGGCAGTTAGTTCTTTTTCGTAACGTTTTAGCACTACGTTCACAGGCACTTTGCCCGCTCTAAATCCGTCTATTTTCATATTTTTCGCAGCTTTTTTAGCAGCGTTTTCGAGTTTGGCTTTTACGTCCGCGCTCGGTATTTTCGCACTTAGCGAAGCATTTACGGCGTCGATCGCCTTGGTTTTGATTTGCATTAAATTCCTTTAAAAAATAAAAATTTCCTAGAGTGTAGCAAAATTTTCCTTATTCATAGTATAAATTTAAGCGCGCGAAAGGCGAATTTAAGTAAAATCATTTATCAAATTTAAATAGCGAAATTAATCAGGAACGCAAATGCAAGAAAATTTAAAAAATGAGAATTTAAAAAAAGAAAAGTTTGAAAGCTGCGTCGAGCAGATGCTAAATCTAGTCGGCGAAGACCCGCGCAGAGAAGGACTAGCTAAAACTCCCGAGCGCGTTTTTAAAGCTTACGAGTTTTTAACGAGCGGCTACTCGCAAGACCCAAAAGTCGTGCTAAACGACGCGCTGTTTGATAGCTCAAATAACGAAATGGTGCTCGTGCGCGATATCGAATTTTACAGCCTTTGCGAGCATCATTTGTTGCCGTTTTTCGGGCGCGTGCACGTGGCCTATATCCCAAATCACAAGGTCGTCGGTCTTAGCAAAATCCCGCGCATGGTAAATATCTTCGCCCGCCGCCTGCAGATCCAAGAGCAGCTCACCGAGCAGATCGCCGAAGCCGTACAGGACGTCATCAAGCCAAAAGGCGTGGGCGTCGTCATCGAGGCGCGGCACATGTGCGTGGAGATGCGAGGCGTGGGCAAGATCAACTCGACCACAACCACGTCGGCGCTGCGGGGCTGCTTTTTAAAGAGCAGCGAGACCAGGCGCGAGTTTTTCTCTCTCATAAATTCGCACAAAGAAGTGAGATTTTAGTGAATTTAGATAGCTTAAAATCAAAACTGGGGGCAAATTTATCTCTCTCTAGCGTCTTTGGCGTGATAGAGCGAATTTCTGCTACGACGATAGAGATCTCGGGACTGCGCCCCAGCATCGGCGATATCGTGCAAATTTGCGCTAAAGACAAGAGCAAGAGCGGACTAGCGATGGTGACTGAGGTACGGCAAAACACAGCGCTCATCTCGCCCTTTGGCTTCGTGGAGGGCTACAAGATCGGCGACTTCGTCTATCAAAGCGACCAAGGTATGAAAATCCCCGTGGGCGACGCTCTTTTGGGACGCGTGGTGGATCCTTTTATGAATCCAAAAGACGGCAAAGGCGCGATCGCCGCCACCGAGTACGCCCCGATAATGCGCGCTCCGATCGATGCAATGAAGCGCGGGCTGATAGATGAAATTTTTAGCGTCGGAGTTAAAAGTATCGACGGACTACTAACCTGCGGTAAAGGTCAGAAACTTGGCATCTTCGCTGGCTCTGGCGTAGGTAAAAGCACGCTCATGGGCATGATCGTAAAAAACTCGCAAGCGCCGATCAAGGTTGTCGCCCTAATCGGCGAGCGCGGCCGCGAGGTGCCGGAGTTTATCGAGAAAAACTTGCACGGCGACCTAAGCAGCACCGTCGTCATCGTAGCAACTAGCGACGATAGCCCGCTGATGCGAAAATACGGCGCCTTTTGTGCGATGAGCGTGGCAGAATACTTCAAAAACCAAGGCAAAGACGTACTTTTCATCATGGATAGCGTGACGAGGTTTGCGATGGCACAGCGAGAGATCGGGCTGGCGCTGGGCGAGCCGCCGACGTCCAAGGGCTACCCGCCATCCGTACTTACCCTACTACCTCAACTGATGGAGCGCGCGGGCAAAGAAGAGGGCAAGGGCAGCATAACGGCCTTTTTTACCGTGCTAGTAGACGGCGACGACATGAGCGACCCGATAGCCGACCAGAGCCGCTCGATCCTAGACGGCCATATCGTGCTTAGCCGCGAGATGACGGACTTTGGTATCTACCCGCCTATAAACATATTAAACTCCGCCTCGCGCGTAATGAGCGACATCGCGACCAAAGAGCACAGAGCAAACGCCGCCAAGCTAAAGCGCCTCTACTCGCTTCTAAAAGAAAACGAGGTCCTGCTACGCATCGGCGCGTATCAAAAGGGCAGCGACAAAGAGCTAGACCTTGCCATCTCGAAAAAAGAATTTATAGATAACTTCCTAAAACAAGACGCCGAAGAGGGCTTTAGCTTCGAGCAGACGCAGGAGCTTTTGGGCGGGATAAATTAGTCGAATTTATTTTTGCCGCGTCAAATTCAGATTTATTTCACCGAATTTCATCCAAAATGCAAAAATTTTAATTTTTAAATTTTCTAAAACCTTAAGAAATCAAACTAAGTTTAGGATATATTTTATCTTTTTATCTCAAATTTGTCCGAAACGACGATATTTTGCTTATTTGATAAGGAATTTCAATATATAAACTCTATCAAAAAACGCTTAAATTTGAAAAAACTAAGCTAAAATTTTAATCAAAAATTTATAAAATTTGTTATATTATCGTCGCGAAAATAAAAGGGATAAAATATATCCTAATTGATAAAGGTCAAGCGTGAGAGTATATCTAGACAACAATGCCACGACGATGGTCGATCCCGAAGCTTTCGAGCTTATGAAGCCGTTTTTTTGCGAGAAATACGGCAACCCAAACTCGCTTCATAGATTCGGCTCAGAGACGCACCCTGCGCTTCGCCGCGCGATGGATCAGCTCTATGCCGGCATAAACGCGAGCGACAACGACGATATCGTGGTCACGGGCTGCGCCACCGAGAGCAACAACTGGGTGGCTAAGGGCGTATTTTTCGATCATATATTAAATAAAGACAAAGACCACGTCATTATTAGCGCCGTCGAGCATCCGGCGATCTCGGCGACATTTGAGTTTCTCAAAAAGTACGGCGTACGCGTGAGCTACGTACCCGTAAACGAAAACGGCCTGCTCGATCCAAACGACCTAAGAAAGCTCATCGACGACAAGACCGCGCTCGTTAGCATTATGTGGGCAAATAACGAAACGGGCACCATTTTCCCGATCAAAGAGTGCGCGGCGATCGCTCACGAGCACGGCGCGCTATTTCACACCGACGCGACACAAACCGTCGGTAAAATCAAGATAAACGTGCGCGAGGTGGGCGTGGATTTTATGAGCTTTTCGGCGCATAAATTTCACGGACCAAAAGGCGTAGGCGGCCTGTACATCAAAGACTCACAAAGGCTAACGAGCCTGCTTCACGGCGGCGAACACATGGGCGGTAGACGCAGCGGAACGCTTGACGTCGCGGGTATCGTCGGCATGGCGCAAGCGCTGGAAAACAGCAACAAGCTAATCGAATTTGAAAATCTGCACGTTAGACGCCTGCGCGACAAGCTCGAGGATGCGCTACTAGAGCTACCCGACGTCTCGGTCGTGGGAGATCGCGCTCACAGGCTGCCAAACACAATCCTAGCCGCCATAAAAGGCGTCGAGGGCGAGGCGATGCTGTGGGATCTAAATCAGGCCGGTATCGCGGCGTCTACGGGCTCGGCGTGCGCGTCCGAGACGCTAGAGAGCAACCCGATAATGGAAGCCATCGGAGCTAGCAGCGACCTGGCGCATACGGCGCTAAGGCTGTCGCTGTCGAGGTTTAACACCGAAGAAGAAATCGACTACGCGATAGAGCATATCAAAAAGGCGGTGGTGAGGTTAAGGGGTATTTCAAGCACGTACGCCTATAACCCTAACGGCAAGTAGCGGCTTGTCTTTTTCCTTTATACGTCGTTAGAAATTTCGCCGAAGCTCGGTTACGTATTTCGTATACGCGCCCTCGCTCGGCTCATTTCTGCCTCGTCTCCTCGTAGCGAAGTCTCGTTACGAGCGCTTGCGCGAAGTAAAAAGAAAAAATACGGCGCCTTATCGTTTTACATTCAAATTTGAGGTTAAATTTGATTGAAATTTGAGCTTTAAAAGTCCAAATTTGAGTTAAATTTAAAAGGAAGCGGGCGGCAGTATCGCGAGATGGATTTGAATGTTGTGAAGCAAAAATGAGCAAGGCTAACCAAATAGGTTGCCGCAGCGATATTTTTGCAAACTCATTCAAAGACGCTCGCGAGACAACGCCTCTAAAAAGGAAAAAAATGGCAAAAAATAATCTAATAGGCGGTTCAATTTGGGACGAATACTCCCAAAACGTCCAAGACCGCATGAACAATCCCAAATTTATGGGCGAGATAACGCAGGACGAGGCAAAAGCAAGAGGCGGCAAGCTCATCGTGGCGGACTTTGGCGCGGAGAGCTGCGGCGACGCGGTGAGGCTGTACTGGCTCGTGGATGAGAAAACCGACCGCATCATGGACGCTAAATTTAAAAGCTTTGGCTGCGGCACAGCAGTGGCGAGCTCCGATACGATGGCCGAGCTTTGCGTCGGCAAGACCGTGGACGAAGCAGTCAAAATCACCAACATCGACGTGGAAAAAGCTATGCGCGACACGCCAGACACCCCAGCCGTCCCGCCGCAAAAGATGCACTGCTCGGTCATGGCCTACGACGTCATCAAGGCCGCCGCAGCGCAGTACAAGGGCGTGGATCCTGAGCATTTCGAGGACGAGATCATCGTGTGCGAGTGCGCGCGCGTGAGCCTAGGTACGATCAAAGAGGTCATCCGCCTAAACGACCTGCACACGGTCGAGGAAATCACGCAATACACCAAAGCAGGCGCCTTTTGCAAATCCTGCGTGCGCCCGGGCGGACACGAAAAGCGCGAGTACTATCTAGTGGATATCCTCGCAGACACCAGAGCCGAGATGGAGCAGGAGAAAAAGCAAGCCGTCATCGACGCGCAAGTTTCTGGTAAATTTGACGACGTGAGCTTTGAGAGCATGACCGTCGTGGGTCAACTAAAAGCCATCGAGAGCGTCATCGACAGAGAGATCCGCCCGATGCTGATGATGGACGGCGGCGACATGGAGATACTTGATCTACAGAAAGACGCCGAGGGCAAATTTGACGTCTATATCCGCTATATGGGCGCTTGCAGCGGCTGCGCGAGCGGCGCGACTGGCACGCTATACGCGATCGAAAACGTACTGCAAGAAAACCTCAGCCCAAATATCCGCGTCCTACCTATCTGATCTGCTTACACGGCAAATTTGATGCGGCTTAGAGCTCAAATTTGCGCTAAATTCGGGTGGTTAGTTTAGCCGCCCTGCTCTATTTTCTACTTTTTTATTTGCAAGTTTGAACGGCAAATTTAGCCCTGTTTTTAAATTTCACTATTTTATTTCCTTGTAAAAGCTCAAGTTGCGAGCCAGACAAACAACGGTCGTTATCAACAATATCGGTATCAGCGGTATATATAGATAGACAAAAATTAATGCCGATGTGTCTCTATGAACAGCCTTACCTTCCAAAAACAGCGAGCCGACAGGATAATACAAAACTAGCGTCATGATCGCAAAATTTTCTATAGCGAAAATCGCATTGCTTTTTTCGGGATTTTCGACGAAAAGTTTGCTATATCTGCATCTCGAAGTAAAAAATACAACTACGCAAACGGCGCTAACTATGAATGCCCAATGCAGTTTATCAGGGTCCGATGACGAGAAAATCAAAAAAGCCATCGCAGCAAAGCTCACGAAGGCATATCTGATCAAAAGATGTATCTGATATCTGCGCTTTAAATTTTTAGGGATTTGCGCTAAGGCTTTGCCGTATTCTAGCGCTTCGGCTTCCTCGTCGCTTTGGCTTGGCTCGACTTCGCAATTCGCTCCCTCAAATTTCGGCTCAGATTCGGTTGCGTCGCTTTGATTGGCTTGCGCTTGGCTTAAATTTTGCCCATTAGTCGTTTCGTCCGCGACTAGCTCGCTGATTTTCTCTTGCGATTTTAGTACTCTTTGCGGCAGATACACGGTCTCATCGGCAGCAAATTCGTCGTTGGCGTTGTGGGCTATTATTGCGATGGGGAGCATAATTATCGTGATAAAGATCGCCTGCACAGTCGTTGACGTACTAAAAGCCGCATCCAAAAACAACGCATATAAGCTCGCCGCAATGAAAAAGAGCGCGATAGTTTCAGTACATATCAAGGTAAAGGCTTTGCCTTCGTCGCTAAACAAAAACACGCTATATCGCTTGCGCCTAGGCGAGCTTAACGAAAAGAGTATTAACGCAGCAGACATGCCAAACGCCACCGCAAATAAAAAAGGTGAAGACGGGTGACCTGGATCTATCAAAAAAGAAAAAAGAAGCACTATAAAAGTTGCGGAAAGCCCGACAAATAAATTCCTGCTAAAGCGCCAATTATCGTAGCTTTTTAAAGCGTCTTGCGGAATTTGACTGATGTCGACGGCGATTTTATCTTTTTGAGTTTGCATTTTTGCCTCCTTTTTTGTTATTTTAGCCTAAATTTTAACTCTATCATCACCAAAACCCATCTACCCCAAATTCCAATTTACGAAATTAAATTTTTCTACTTCATTTATCAAAATACCTA